>CAMDKT010000100.1 GCA_945900935.1 Candidatus Sulfopaludibacter sp. SbA3
GATCGCTCTCCGAAATTCACTCCCCGATTTTCTCATCGCATCAGGTCCAGGCGAATTGTTCAGAAAATTCATCCGCGACCGGCTCGATCTAACCAGGGCTGAGGGGTTCCGCTTGGCCGCTTAACCAAAAACTAGGTAGTCTTGAGTAACTTCATCTGGAACATCGCCGACGACGTTCTCCGCGACGTTTACGTCCGCGGCAAATACCGTGACGTCATCCTCCCCATGACCGTCCTCCGCCGTCTCGACGCCGTTCTCGAGTCCACCAAACAAAACGTCCTCGAAATGAAAGCCGCCCTCGACCGCGAGCAAATCGCCAACCAGGACGACGCCCTCCGCTCCGCCTCCGAACAAGCCTTCTACAACACCTCCCCCTTCCTCCTCCGCGACCTCAAATCCCGCGCCACCCAACAAAAGCTCAAAGACGATTTCGAAGCCTACCTCGACGGCTTCTCCCCCAACGTCCAGGACATCCTCACCAACTTCGAGTTCCGCAACCAGATCCCCCGCCTCTCCAAAGCCGACGCCCTCGGCCAGCTCATCGAAAAGTTCCTCAACACAGATATCAACCTCAGCCCCAACCCCTCCGGCGACCTCCCCGCCCTCGACAACCACTCCATGGGCACCATGTTCGAAGAACTCGTCCGCCGCTTCAACGAAGAGAACAACGAGGAGGCCGGCGAACACTGGACGCCCCGCGACGCCGTCCGCCTCATGGCCAATCTCATGTTCCTCCCCGTCGCCGACAAAATCGAGTCCGGCACCTATCTCCTCTACGATTGCGCCTGCGGCACCGGCGGCATGTTGACCGTCGCCGAAGAGACCCTCCAGCAAATCGCCAAAGCCCACAACAAGCAGGTAGCCACCCACCTCTACGGCCAGGAAATCAACGCCGAAACCTACGCCATCTGCAAAGCCGATCTCCTCCTCAAAGGCGATGGCGATGCCGCCGACAACATCGTCGGTGGCCCCGCCCACTCCACCCTCTCCGCCGACGCCTTCCGCTCCCGCGAGTTCGACTTCATGCTCGCCAATCCCCCCTACGGCAAAAGCTGGAAAAGCGATCTCGAACGCATGGGCGGCAAAAAGGACATCCGCGACCCCCGCTTCATCATCCAGCACGCCGGCGACCCCGAATACTCGCTCCTCACCCGCTCCAGCGACGGTCAATTGCTCTTCCTCGTCAACATGCTGAGCAAAATGAAGCACGGCACCCCGCTCGGCAGCCGCATCGCCGAAGTCCACAACGGATCGTCCCTCTTCACCGGCGACGCCGGCCAGGGCGAAAGCAACATCCGCCGCTGGATCATTGAAAATGACTGGCTGGAGGCCATCGTCGCCCTCCCGCTCAACATGTTCTACAACACCGGCATCGCCACCTACGTCTGGGTCCTCACCAACCGCAAACCCGCCCATCGCCAGGGCAAGGTCCAGCTAATCGACGCCACTCAATGGTTCCGCCCCCTGCGCAAAAACATGGGCAAAAAGAACTGCGAACTCGCGCCGGAAGACATCCAACGCATCTGCGACGCCTTCCTCGCGTTCGAGCAAACCCCGCAATCCAAAATCTTCCCCAACGCCGCCTTCGGCTACTGGAAAGTCAAAGTCGAACGCCCCCTCCGCCTCCACAGCCAATTCACCCGCCAACGCATCGAATCCCTTCGCTTCTCCTCCGGTGACGAAAACATCCGCCCCGCCCTCTACGATCAACTCGGCGAACCGCTCTTCGATAACTTTCCCTCTGTCCGCGCCCAGCTCGAAATACTCGTCAACAACTGGGGTTCGGCTGACGAAGGCGGCGATGAGGAAGACGCCCCCAAGAAAACCCTCCCCGACGCCATCAAACGGAAACTCCTGGACCCCGCCACCTGGAAACGCGATGCCGCCCTCATCGATACGGCCGTCCAGCTCCGCGAAGCCCTGGGTGACGGCCTCTTCCCCGACTACAACGTGTTCCTGGAAAACGTGGATGCCGCCCTCCAAACCCGCAAAGGCAAACCAGCCGCCTCCGATCTCAAACTCATCCTCAACGCCGTCAGTTGGCGCGCCGAAGCCGCCCCGCCGGTAATAAAAAAGGTTCACAAACCCGGCAGGATGCAACCCGATCCAATCCATGGGATCTTTGAATCCCGCATCGCCGGCAAAACCGGCGTCGTCGAATACGAGCCCGACAGCGAACTCCGCGACTACGAACAGATCCCGCTCCTCGAAGCAGGCGGCATCGAAGCCTTCATCCGCCGCGAAGTGCTGCCCTATACGCCGGACGCCTGGATCGTCGAAGCCGACACCAAGATCGGCTATGAAGTCAGCTTTACCCGCCACTTCTACCAGCCCCCGCAACTCCGTACCCTCGCCGAAATCAGTGCCGATATCCTCGCCCTCGAACAGGAGACCGAAGGGCTGTTAAGTGAAATCACCGGTGGTGTAAAAGCATGAAGCGGAAGCCCGCGCCGGCCTTCGTGGCAGTTCGAAACGTCATTCAATCCACCCACCGGCGCGCCTCTCGAACCACGTCGCGCCGCCAAATCGAGTCCGCCGAACGGGGCGGCGGAATCGTCGACGAACTGGCCCGTTACCTCGCCCGCACCCAGCCCGGCCTCCGCGGATTCACCCGTCCCAACCTGTTCCGAATGCGGCAGTTCTATGAAGCCTACCGCGACAACGCAATTGTCACAGCACTGCTGAGCCAATTGCCCTGGACCCGCCACCTGCTGATACTGAGCTACGGCAATCGCCCCGAAGAGCGCGAGTTCTATGTCCGGCTCGCGATCCGCGAGAAGTGGTCCAGCCGCGAACTCGAGCGCCAGTTCCGCGCCGGCCTCTTTGAGCGGACTGTTCTCCATCCGCCCCAGGTCTCGGCCGTCATCCGCACATCCCACTCCACTGCCGTTGAGGTCTGCAAGGACGCCTACGTCCTCGACTTCCTGGACCTGCCGGATTCGCATTCCGAAGCCGATCTCCATCGCGGCCTGCTCCATAGTCTGCCGCGCTTCATCACCGAACTGGGCCGCGATTTGGTCGCCCTCGACTTACTCTTTTTCCATCGCGGACTGAAGTGCCTCGTAGCTATCGAACTGAAGGCCGCCCGCTTTGAACCCGAGCATCTCGGCAAGCGCAACTTCTATCTGGAAGCGCTGGATCGCGATGTTCGTAAACCGCATGAAAACCCGGCCATCGGACTGCTACTCTGCGCCACCAAAGATAGCGAAGTCGTCGAGTATGCCTTCAGCCGGTCTCTCTCCCCAGCCATGATTGCCGAGTATGCGACCCAGCTTCCGGATAAGCGGCTCCTCCAGGCGAAACTCCACGAGTTTTATCAATTGCTGGCGCCGGTTGACGCGGCCGAATCGGATTCCCGTGTCGCTGTTTCCAAGCGTCGGAAGAAGGGAGAACAGGCATGATCGAGGGACTCAAGCCGTATACGGAGTATCGAATGTCAGCCGTGCCGTGGGTACCCGTGTTACCAGCGTCATGGAGGACTGAGCGGGCGAAGCGCCTGTTCACGAGGGTCAACCGCCCGGTTCGGGCAGAGGACGGAGTCGTTACCTGCTTTCGCGATGGAACGGTCACTTTGAGGAAGAATCGGCGACTTCGAGGATTCACGGAGGCGACGGCGGAAATCGGCTACCAAGGGATTCGAAAAGGCGATCTGGTTATCCACGCCATGGACGCTTTCGCTGGCGCAGTGGGTGTGTCGGACAGTGATGGCAAAGGAACACCCGTATATGCAGTCTGTCAGCCTAAGCACGGCGCCAATAGTCGTTACTACGCCCACACTGTTCGGGAGATGTCTCGATCACTCTGGATTCTGGCGTTGGCCAAAGGAATTCGGGAGCGGTCCACAGATTTCCGCTTTGAAACCTTCGGGAATCAGGCCGTTCCAGTGCCCCCACCCGACGAACAAACCGCAATCGTCCGATTTCTGGATCACGCAAACCAAAAGATCGACCGCTTCATCCGCGCCAAGCGCAGGCTGATCGCCCTCCTCAACGAGCAAAAGCAGGCCATCATCCACCGCGCCGTCACCCGCGGCCTCAACCCCGACGCAACCCTCAAACCCTCCGGCATCCCCTGGCTCGGCGACATTCCAATACATTGGGATGTCCGAAAACTCAAGACTCTAGTGTCAACGAAGGGAGGAATGACGCCCAGCAAGGGGAATGCATCGTTCTGGGGAGGAGACATTCCTTGGGTCAGCCCTAAAGACATGAAAGTAACTAAGATCAGTGATTCGAAAGACCACATTACGGCTAGCGCAGTTCGTCAAACCGGCATAGCCATAATTCAGGCGCCGGCGGTGCTCATTGTGGTGCGCGGAATGATCTTAGCAAGAACATTTCCGACCGCCTTAACGACCGTACCCGTAACGGTCAACCAAGACATGAAGGCGCTCATGCCGAAACCAGTGTTGAACCCGGGATATTTCGTCTCACTTCTCACTGGCATCAAACGCGACCTGTTATTGCTGGTCGAGATTGCTGGCCACGGAACTTGCTGCCTCCGCACAGACTCATGGGGAAACTTCGCGATTCCAGTTCCTCCAATTGCGGAACAGGTATCGATTGAGAATCATTTGAACTTGCGGCTGGCTACGCAAAATGCGGCCATCACCCGCACCGAAAGCGAAATCACCCTCATGCAGGAATACCGCACCCGCCTAACCGCCGATATCGTAACCGGAAAACTCGACGTCCGCGAAGCTGCGGCAAACTTACCCGGCATTCGCGTAGATCAGGAACCCGTCCCCGACGATTCCACCGATCAGGAGGAAGCCGAAACCGATCCCATCTGAAAATGTAGCCCTACCCTTACTGAGAGCTATACCCACTTCGGCGGCTTTGCGATCCTAGAGCCGTCCGCGCAAACAATAGGGTTCGGAAACTGTGATGCTGCGAGCCGCTATGATCTTGTTCTCCGGGCGGAGCAGCGTTTCCGCCAACATCTTGATATTCAGCCACTTAAGGGACGGGCGGGCAACCAACAATCTGAAATAGAAGTTGAAGCCGTCCACATAAAGAATGGTTTGCATGGATGCTCAGAAAAGCAAAGGCCGTAGAAGGCTTGCGCCTGCTGCGGCCCTTGTATCGGCAGCACGCTGCCGATGGGTTCAATACATTTATACCCAAAAACGTTGCCGAACGCTATGAAATTATTGGGCGAAGAAACGGTGAACGACAATGCCAGCACCGCCACTGACATGAAATTTTTCTGTAATCAAAAAGCATGGGTTCACCCAAATGCTATCGCATGTCTCATGCTTGAAGCCCTCGAATCACTGCTGTGCGGATGGAAGAAGAGCGGTCGGCAGAGCGAGAAAATGTTTGTCGAGTTCCTGGACCGCGAGTCCGACTTCGCGGCGCCGAAGGGCTGCGGGCCAGACTTTCATACGAACGTGCGATGCGGGATTCTCCACCGGGCAGAGACGACCGCCGGTTGGCGCGTTTTGCGATCCGGCGATCTCTTCGATGGTGACCGGACGCTCAACGCGCACAAGTTCATCCGCGCCTTGCAGCGAGTCCTAAACATCCATTGCGACCAGCTGAAGGGAATCAACTGGGGCGACAAGCGATGGAACGCAGCCCGGCGGAAGTTGAACAACATCTGCGACAACTGCCGCCCTTAATGTCGCAATCTCGCTCCCCTCGTCTTCATATCTTCGCCATTCGCCCTCGCCGTCAGGGGCTTCGTGAATGCGCGGAAACCGTGCGCCCTTGACCGCTCTGGTCGCCTGCTACGGAAGTCCTTAGACGCGGGGAAAGGGAAGATTTTCGAAAGGAGCGCCCGATGGATCTGTTAACAATGGTCGGAGTTGCCATCGGTATGAATTCCCCGGCATTTGCCCCTGCCGGGCAAGCACAAAAATACGATAAAATGTTTCCGAGAGATTTGCGGCAGAACTTTGTAGAATTAAGGATCTGCATTCTTTGCGGGAGGAGGAGAACTACGCTTGGCGTTAACACGCAGCCCCAAACGACCGCGGCAGTTCCTTCTCCACATGCTGTTCTGGCAGGAATTCGAGGACCTTGTCCGCGCGCTCGGCATGAGGCTATTTGGAGCAGGCTTGACCGCATTCAAACAAGGCAAAGATGGCGGTCGGGATGCGCGATTTGAAGGCACGCCCACCGCCTGGCCCAGTGAGAAGGATCAGGAAGACGGCAAGTACGTGCTCCAATCAAAGCACACGGGCAATGCCGGCGGATGCTGTTCGGACGGCGACTTCAAAACGCACATGACCAAAGAGGCCAAGAAGGTCAAGAAACTGATCACGGACGCCGAGCTGTCGCACTACCTCGTTTTCACGAATCGGACCAAGTCCGCCGCCGAGGATGAGACCTTCAGGAAAACGATTGGGGAGATTAAAGGGATGTCGAAGGCGTGGCTGATCGGAACCGAGCACATCCACATCCTGCTCACGGAACATGGCGACATCTGGGATCGATACGAGGAAGACGTCCGGACGCCAGTTCGATTCAACCGCGAGGATCTGATCAGGGTTATTCTCGACTTTTCGAATTTCGTGAAGGAGGAAGTTGGCGCCCCGCGCCAACGGGACAGCCTGATGCATCTAAAATTAGAAGAGAAGAACAAACTGAATGGGATCTCCGAACCGTACTTTTCGGATTTGCAGCGACACTCAATGCCGCAGTTCGACCAGATCCGGACGTTCCTTGAGAATCCCCGCAATGAGGAGTACCTTGATCTTTATCGCGACACCGCGGAGGACTTGCGAGGCAGACTGCGAACGATGCTTTCGGAGGGAACGGTAGAGCGACTGGAGGATGGCTTCGAGCGCGTCAAGTTGGATTTCATCGCAACGGACGACAAACTGCTGAGAAAAAAGCGGTGGGTCAGGGTCTTCCTCGACTACATGTACAGCAACTGCGACATCGGCCAAAATGTTGACCCCGCACAAGCACCTAAAACTTAACACTTCGTTGCTGAAGCTGTCGGCGTTCGCGCTCGAATACCTTCACCGGTATCGGAGCGTGTCTTATCAGCAGCTCTACATGCATTTAGATCGTCGCGCCAAGGTGGAGAGTGATGCCGACGACCTCCGAATCATTTTCGGTCCAACCGTAAGCTTTCTCTTCTTGCTCGGCAAAGTGGCGTACCACCCGAAGAACGACAGTTTCGAGTACCTAGAGACCGCGAAGAAGAAATGAAGCTCTCGCAGATCTACAGCAACGACTCGCGGTTCCCGCCGATCCGGTTTAACGGTATTGACAACAGGGAACTCAGCGTGATCTTCGCCAAGGTGAAAAAGCCGAAGGACACGCAGAAGGATAGCCACAACCTTGGCAAAACGCTGCTGGTTGAACTGATCGACTTTCTCCTGCTCAAGAACGTTAGCGATTCATCAACGCACTTCCTTGCCAAGCACGCGATCCCTTTCGCCGATTGGGTTTTCTTCCTCGAAATTCAGAATCCGGACGGTAGCTTCATCACCGTCCGGCGCGCCGTGAAGGACCCATCGAAAATTGCCTTCCGTACACACCCCAAGCGCATCAAGCCTCAGCCCAACAACACCTACAACCATCCCCAATGGGACCACAAGGATCTCACCATCGACCGCGCTGTGCAGCTCCTTGATGGACACTTGGGCCTCGACTCGATCAAACCTTTCACGTACCGCAGCGGAGTCGGCTACTTTCTTCGCACGCAAGCCGACTATCACGATCTCTTTCAACTCGCCAAGACCAACCAATCGCCGGACAAATTCTGGAAGCCGTACATGGCGAAGATTTTCGGCCTCGATCCGGATCTGGTCGCTCAAAAATACGCGCTCGATGATGAAGTGACCGAACTGCGAAAAAAGGCCGACGAGATCCAACAAACAGTTCCGACCCATAAAACTCGCAACTTGAATGAACTTCGCATGGAGGTCAGCAGTCGTCGGGCGGAGCTCGCTGAAACGGAAGGGCACCTCGACAGGTTCAAGTTTGCACAGGAAGAGCTTCGAATCAGCAAAGAAGCGGCGGAGGAATTGGAAGGGGAGGACTCCGAACTCAACGACCGCCTTTCTAATCTGGACTACGACATTGGTCAGATCAAGAGTTCAATGACGAGATCCGTCATGTTCGACCTCTCCCACATCCAGAAGGTTTTCAAAGAGACCGAAACTTACTTTTCGCCGCAGCTCTTAAAAGGGTACGAAGAACTTCTTCAATTCAACCGCACGATCACGACCGAACGAGGCAAGTTTTTAAAGCAGCAACTTAGAGAATTGGAGAAGGAACGCGTTGAGCTCGCCGCCAGAAAAGCGGTCGTGGACGAAACCCGTTCCCGCTACTACGCGATTCTCCAGGAGCGGGACACTTTCAAAAAATTCAAGGCCCTCCAGAAGGAGCAGGCGCGGCAGCGTGCAGCGCTTGAAAACCGCTTGCTGCAGATTCGCCAGCTTCAGGCTTTGCAGATCGCCGAACAGCAATTCCGCGCGAAGCAAGCCGAGCGCACCCTACTCATCGAGCAGATCGAAGCGCAGGTTTCGGCCGGCACCACGATCCACGAAAAGATAAACAGCGAATTCACCCGAATGGTTCGCCGGGTCTTGTCCCTTATCGGCAGCGTATTCCTAGAGATGAACAAAAGCGGGAACATCGAGCCACGACACACCGCCGACCCGCCGAAGACCGAGGTCGGCCAGTCGAGCCAGTCCGAGGGAACCACCTATAAGCGATTGCTCTGCATTCTCTTCGACCTTGCTGTACTCAAGGCGTATTCCGACAAACCGTTCTTCCGGTTCGTCTATCACGATGGCGTACTCGAAACGATGGACGACAGGAAGAAATTCGCTTTGCTCAATCTTCTGCGGGAGTTCACAGCCGAAACAGGCGTGCAATACATCTTCAGCGTGATCCAGTCGGAGATGCCCATTCAGGAAAACCACGAGCGGCTGGAGTTCACTGGCAATGAAATCGTCCGTGAGCTTAGTGACATCGGCACCAAAGGCCGTCTTTTCCAAATGGCACCTTTTTAGTTTCGTCTTCTCTCCGCCTATAATAGCTGAGTGTCGGAGAAGTTCTGCGAGGTCACAGTCGTCGATTGCTACGGTGTTACCCAAGACGATGCGGATGCATCTATCATGGTGGGGCCATGATGCTCAAGCTTGATCGTGATCAACTTTCCGCCGAAGTAGCCGCTCTGGACAGCCTCCTGGAGTCGATGCCGGAGAATGATTATCTCGGAAGGATGGGGATCGAGGCGCGCCGCGACGACCTGCGCGGACAATTTGAAGGGATCTTTTCTCACGAAGAAAAAAAGGCAAAGGTAGCGCTCTACTTTGGCGGCGAACCCGTCATCGGAAGTATGGGGGTCCATGCCGCTTTCGGAACGAATGTGATTGGCAGCTTTCAAGACCTGCTCTCAAAGGTCTGGGGAACTGTGGATGGGGGCCAACTCCCCGCGGCGGGGCCTATAAAAGATAGGGCTATGTCCCAACTCCACATCACAAATCTCGTTCATGGTTCCTTCGGTTTTTTGTTGGAAGAACTCGTCGATGCTGGAGAACCGATGTTCCAAACGCCTTTGAGCAAGGCGGCGGATCAGGTCGCGGAATATATTTTGGCATTCTCTAGCGAAAATGAGGCAACCTTTTCCGCTGTCATTGAAGAGTTGAATCCTCGGGTGTTCCAGTCGATTCGAGATTTTTTCGGATACATGCATAAAGGCAATGCAACCTTTCGCATGGTGGAGGGCGAGCGGGATGAGAAGTTTGATCGCGCCGCGGTGGAGCGCGCTTGGTATAGGGCTGAATCTTCAAAAGTCGACGAAGAGCGGATCCAAATGGAGGGCCGGTTGCTTGGTGTCATTCCCGTGCGGCGCAGGTTTGAATTCGAACCGGACGGGGCCGCCACGATTGTTGAAGGTAAAGTCGGGGAAAAATTCAGTCAGAACTATTTGGAGCGGATGAACACGGAGCAGTTTGCCGGACGCCGCTGGAGGGCGTTGCTGCACAAACGAATGGTAACGAAAGTTGGACGCATCCCAGGGGAGCACTTCACTCTCCTGGAACTTGAAGAGATCGGCGAATAGCACCTGCGAAACCACCCCGATAGCGCAATCCGGCGTCCCTGGACATTCATGACACATATCGCCCCTGTCACGGTTTCCCGAATACACAACGAGTACCGCGAGGAACTGCGGTTCAAGGCACGCCGTTTCGTCCTTCCCAAGAACTACGAGCGCCTTGAGATCATGAAAGGCTCCATGGCTGCCAAGAGATCCACGAGATACCTGGGTGTTGCCGCGTTAGAACTCAAGCTACAACCCACGACGAGTCTGGCATTCTGGATGAAGCGGAAACGGATACCATTTAACCTATGCCAGACGCTTCAAACCCAATCCTAATCCACCATCTGGCGCCGAAGAACTTCCTCTCCTTCGGGCCCGGCAACCCTGGCATCGATCTGAAGGCCCTCAACCTCTTCATCGGCCCCAACGGCAGCGGTAAGTCAAACCTTATCGAGGCAATTAGCCTGCTGCGTTCCGCGCCAAAGGAATTTCGGGATGTAACTCGGAAGGGTGGCGGCGTTACGGAGTGGATTTGGAAAGGCCAACCGCGGGAAGCCGCATCAGTCGAATGGGTTGTGGACAACCCCACGGGGCACAAACCGCTACGTCATTCCGTCGCGTTCCGCTCGGTTTCACAGGCGTTTTCCCTCGATGACGAGCGCGTGGAAGAGAGTGAGCGGCGTCATACGGACGAGCAGGACGTTTGCTTCTTCTACCGCTACCAGCACGGCCAACCGGTCGTGAATTCCGCGAAGGGCCAAAAACGCCAGTTGGCCCGCGAAACCATCGATACGGATCGCTCGATTTTGGCGCAGCGACGAGACCCGGAATCCTTCCCGGAACTGGCTTGGCTCGCCCAGAACTACGAAATGGTTCGCATCTACCGCGAATGGTCATTCGGGCGCAACGCCGTCTTCCGCGAACCGCAAAAGGCGGACATGCGCAACGATGCCCTCCAAGAGGATTTTTCCAACCTCGGGCTCTTCCTGAACCGCCTCAAAACTCGTTTCCCCGCCGCCAAGAAAGCAATACTCAGCGGCCTCAAAGACCTCTATGACGGCCTCACCGACTTCGACGTTTTCATCGAAGGCGGCACGGTGCAAGTATTTTTCACCGAAGGTGACTTCAGCATCCCAGCCACCCGCCTCTCCGACGGCACCCTGCGCTATCTCTGCCTCCTTGCCATCCTCTGCGACCCCCAGCCCCCGCCGCTCATTTGCATCGAAGAGCCCGAACTCGGCCTCCATCCGGACATCCTGCCTAAAGTAGCCGACCTGCTTCGCGCCGCCGCCGAACGGACGCAGCTTATCGTCACCACCCATTCCGACATTTTGGTTGACGCCATGACCAGCACTCCCGACGCCGTGGTCGTCTGCTCCAAAGTACACGGACAGACCAGGATGGAACGTCTAAAGCCGGAAGACCTCGCCGTCTGGCTGGAAAAATACCGCCTTGGCGAACTCTGGATCAGCGGTGAAATCGGAGGAACACGCTGGTGAGCGCGCGGATCTATATCGAGGGCGGAGGACAGTCGAAGGAACTAAAAACACGATGCCGCGAGGCGTTTCAGAAGCTGCTGGAAAATGCCGGAATTCGCGAGAACAAACCGCGGCTCGTCGCCTGTGGCGGCAGGAACGCCGCCTTTGATCAGTTCCGGACGGCGCACGCGGAACAGCGCCCGAGCGAATACGTCGCCATGATTATCGACAGTGAGGACCCGCCCGCCAACATAGAGCGAACCTGGGAACACCTGCGCGTCCATGACGGATGGGTGGCTCCTGTTGGCGCCACCGATGAGCAGGTTCTCTTTATGACTACCTGTATGGAAACATGGATAGCATCGGATCAAGCTGCATTGGGGGAACACTTCGGCCAGTGCCTCCAAATGAATGCGCTGCCCCCGGCCCGCCATATCGAACAGCGCAATCGGGCGCAGGTCATGCAGGAATTGACACACGCCACCCGAAACTGCAAGCGCCCTTACGCTAAGGGAGATAACTCCTTCAAGTTGCTTGGAAATTTGAATCCCCAAACCTTGGTCAGCCTTCCCAGCTTCGACCGAATGGCAAGAATCCTGAAACAAAAGCTTTAACTGATCGCCCACGGCCTCGACTGCACATTCATGACACGCATCGCCCGCTGCCACATATCGCCGCACTCCACCCGCGAGGCCCCGCGTGCCTAGCCTCCCACCCATCCCCCGCCCCATAAAACGCAAAGTCCTCCACGAATCCTGCCACCGCTGCGCCGTCTGCGGTTTCGGCCTCTCCATCGAACTCGCCCACGTCGTTCCCTGGCGCGACCTTCCCGTCCATAGCGTCGAAAACCTTATCGCCCTCTGCGCCAACTGCCACACCATGGCCCGCAATGCCAAATGGACGGCGAAAGACTATGAGGTCTATAAGAAGCAGCCCTGGGCACTCCGCCCCCACGCCGCCGTACCGCTAACCGCGCCGCAAAAGGCGATGGTCGACTTCATCCTCGCCTGCGACGCCGGCGCCATGGGCGACGCGCCGCGCGTCCAACTCGTCCACATGGTCGCCGCCTACGCCGGCGTAATGATTGGGGATG
This sequence comes from Candidatus Sulfopaludibacter sp. SbA3, assembly GCA_945900935.1. Taxonomy (GTDB): domain Bacteria; phylum Acidobacteriota; class Terriglobia; order Bryobacterales; family Bryobacteraceae. The sequence continues at coordinate 12,583 of CAMDKT010000100.1, forward strand.
TAAAAATCGTCGCCGTCGCCCCCGGCAACAGCTCCCTCGTCCGCCTCGAACTCCCTCGAGACGCCGCCGAAAAACTCATTCGCGGCTTCCAGTCCGAAGACCCCCGCCTCATCTCCTTTCTGGATGACTTCGCCCTTCCTCCCGACGAAGATCCCGCCAACGCGCTGCCCCCCAGCCCCGATTGGCAACCCCTCGGCCCCAACGGCGGCATTAAGCGCATCGAAACCGCCC
>CAMDKT010000101.1 GCA_945900935.1 Candidatus Sulfopaludibacter sp. SbA3
ATCTGACCTGGTTCTTTCCAGGCCTTTTCCTTCCGCGCTCACCACCATGGCTTTTGACCACAGCAGCCGAAGGTGATTTGGAACCTGCTCCTGCAAGCCGGTTCCGAGGGGCCTTCCCTCATCGGTAATGCAGTTACACACATTGGGCCCTCCTCGGCCCGTTGCGCTCGTGGCGCACAGTCGTCGGCGGAAACTTGGCCGGCTTTGAGTTGTTCGGGGTTGTCGACGCCGGTCCAGTTGAGCGTATTCTGGCGGGAGACGCTGACGAGTTCGACGACGTCGGACTGCGCGCGCCAGTGGGCGAATTTGGCGGGCGAAGCGCCGTCATTGGAGGTAGTTCGGAAGACCACGATACGGTCCGGTTCGGGGAAGTTTGGCGGACGGAGGAGGACGGTGTTGACGATGGAAAAGATGGCGGTGTTGGAACCGATGCCCGATGCCAGAGCGACGCGGGCGGCGGCGGTGAAACCTCGCGTGCCAGAACATGCGGAGGGAGTGGCGGAGGTCTTGGAGGAACGATTCCATGAGGCTTTTGGACAATATGTGCCGGCGCGGATTCCGTTCCGGCATTTTTGCGCTAGCGGCGTAAAATTAACGGATCCGAAGGAAGGCGGCGTTCCCAGCCGGTGCGTTCGAGAAGTGGATCGGGACTGGGCTCGGCGGGCCAGCCGAGGCAGAGATAGGCGAGAAAGGTCCATTCAGCGGGGGCTTCGAGCGTGGCGTGGGCTTGCGCTGGATCGAGGATGGAGACCCAGCCAAGGCCGAGGCCTTCGCTGGCCGCCGCAAGCCAAAGCGTATGAATGGCCATGACGGCGGACCAGACGAGTGTGCCTGGCATGGTCTGCCGGCCGAGGCCGGAACCGGTCGAGGCGGTGGTGTCGGCAAAGACAGCGATGTGGATTGGGGCTTCGCGGAGGCCGGCGAGTTTGAGGCGGGCGTATGCATCGGCTTGGGCGTCGTGGTAGCGGGCGAGGGCTTCGGCGTTGGTTTGTTCGAAGTTTTCGGCGATGGCTTGACGGCGGATAGGATCGTCAACGAGGACCCAGCGCCATGGCTGCGAGAAGCCAACGGAGGGGGCGAGCATCGCTTGCCGAAGCAGATTCTCGATGAGGGCGGGGTCAACGGGACCGGTAAGAAAGTGACGAACGTCGCGGCGCCAACGGAGGAGGTTTTCGAAATCGGCGCGGAAGGCGGGGGTGAAGATTGGCGAAGTCAAGCTCTCGTTAGGTTCGCATGCGGGGGACGCATCTGCTATTCTCAAGACTTCCGAGGTACGCACTCTCTGGAGAGCGTTGAAAAGGGAATCCGGTTTGAATCCGGAGCTACCCCGTAGCGGTAATTGGGAACGAACGTTGCAAGAGACACTGGCCGAATTCGGCTGGGAAGTCGCAATCAGTAGGCCGCCCATGAGTCCGAAGACCTGCCTGGGAACAGCCATACGGCTGAATTCACTTTGCTCTCGAGGGAGGGGCAGGGCTTATGAGCCACAAGTCTATTTTTTCATTCGCGGTGTACTTATACTCCGTGACGTTACACGCACAGGTTTCAGTCCGGGGAACGGTGCAAGACCCGAAGGGGAAACCGGTTGATGGCGCCGCATTGGTGCTGTACCGGCAGGGAGCGTCTTCGCCATGGGCGCAGGCCCGGAGTGTGAATGGGGAGTTTCTCTTTCCCGGCACTTCGACCGGAGAGTATTTGCTACACGTTTCGGCGGAGGGATTCCGTCGCGCTTCGTTGGCGGTGAATGGCGGGAAGTCCGCCGTGGTTCGCCTGCAAGTGGCGGGAATTGATCAGCGTGTGGTTGTGACCGCGGAGGGCGCGGCGCAGACGATTGACCAGGTGTCGAAGGCGGCGAGCATCATTGACGCCGAAGAGATTTCACAGCGGAATGAGTATAGCTTGGCGGAGGCGCTGCGGGATACGCCGGGGCTGTTGATTCGGAACTTGGGCGGGCCGGGACAGTCGACTTCGGTGCGGATGCGCGGGTTGCGCGCGGACGCGACGGCGGTGCTGATTGACGGGCTGCGGTTTCGCGATGTGGCGACGACACAGGGCGATGCGAGTTCCTTTTTATCGACGTTGAATGTGATCAATTTTGATCGCGTGGAAGTGCTGCGAGGATCGGGATCGTCACTGTACGGTTCGAACGCGGTGGGCGGGACGGTGAACGTGGTGAGCGACGCGGGTGGCGGCAAAACGCATGGCGGAATTCAGATGGAGGGCGGGACGTTGGGGCTGTTGCGGGGGCGCGCCACACTAGGCGGCGGCTTTCTGGACAACAAGCTGACGTATTCGGCGGGGCTGCTGCATTTGAATGTGATGAGCGGCGTGGACGGCGACGACCGCGCGCGAAGCACGGGCGTGCAGACGTTCACAAAGTATTCGTTTGGGCCTTCGTCGTCACTGGTTGGGCGGGTGATGTTCTCCGACGATTTTGTACAGCCGAATATAAGCCCGACGTCTTCGGGGCTGCCGGCGGCGAACATTCCCGCGACTACCATTGTGCGGGCGATTCCGATGGTCACATTCATTCCGAACCGCAATGATCCGGACAATCATCGCGCGTCGCGATTCTGGAGCGGCGCCTTGATTTATAAGCAGGCGCTTCATCCGATGGCGGAGTGGGTGACAAGCTACCAACGTGTGCATACGAACCGCTTTTTTCGCAATGGACCGGGGGGCGCTGGGTTCCAGCCGGCCGTTTCGAATGTCAGCCAGTTTCGCGGCGATATCGATACGGTGGACACGAAGATTCTGTGGCGGCCGAAGCAGTGGTATTCGCTGACCGGCGGGTATGAGTTTGAGCGCGAGGGCTATTTGAATTTGGACGACAACCGGAGGCCCGCGCCGGCGACGGTGTCGACACGCACGGAAACGGCCCAGCGTTCGAACGCGGCCTATTTCGCGAATCAAATGACGCTGGCGCGGCAGCGGTTGCAGATTTCGCTGTCGGGCCGGGCACAGGCGTTTCAACTCGACAAGCCGCAATTTATTTATGCTGGGGCGGCGAACAATTACGGAAGCGTGGCGTTGGCCGTGCCGCCGCGAGCCTTAACGGGGGATGTGGCTATTTCGTATTTTCTGCCGCGAACGGGAACGAAGCTGCGGGCGCATGGCGGCAACTCGTACCGCGCGCCGAGCCTTTATGAACGCTATGGTTCGGGGTTCTTTTACAACTCCGTGACGAACGCGGTGGCGTTTAGTCCATACGGGGATCCGCGGCTTTCGCCGGACCGGTACAACTCGGTTGACGCGGGAGTGGATCAGTATCTGTTTCACGATAAGGTCCGGTTCAGCGGGACGTGGTTCTACACGCGCATCGTGCAGATCACGCAGTTCGATTCCTCGGCGAATATCGTGCGCGCAACGACGGATCCGTTTGGGCGGACGTCGGGATATTACAACGGCGCGGGCGGCACTTCGCGCGGATTGGAAATGACGGCGGAAGTGCGGCCGTCGCGGTCAACGCTTTTTCGCGGTTCCTATTCTTATGTGAACGCGGACACGAATCAGGACAATGCGGTGCGGGGATTCTTCAGCGCGCTCAGCGTGCCGGCACATTCGTTCACGGCGCTGTTGCATCAGCAGTTGGGGAAGAAGAACGATGTGACGGTGGACCTGTACCGGTCATCGGATTACTACAACGCGCTGTCGGCCGGGGGCCGTACGCGGGCGTATCTTTACTCTGGCGTGACGAAGGTGGATATGGTTTTCAACCGCGAGTTGTGGAGCGGAGAGAATCACACGTTGAAGGCTTATGCGAAGGTGGACAACATGTTCAATCAGCGTTATTTCGAGAACGGTTTTCAAGCGCCGCGAGCCACGTTTTTGACCGGCGTGCAAGTACTTTTCAAATAGGAGAATATCGATGTCCATTGCAACCATGCGCGGTGATAGCGGCCAGACGGGCCTGTCCGGAGGGATACGCGTTTCGAAGTCTTCGCCGCGCGTGGAGGCCTTTGGAACGCTGGATGAGCTGATCTCGTCGATGGGATTTGCGCGCGCCATTTGTCCGAATGAGGAGTTGTGCGCGGCGACGAAACGGATTCAAAAAGAGCTGTTCAAAGTAGCGTCGGCGATCTCGACGCCACCGGAATCGCCGAAGGGAATTCCGGTGGTGGACGACGCGATGGTGGATGCGTTGACGGCGCATGTGCACCAGATTGAAGCGATTCCGGGGATGTTGAACGATTGGTCATTGCCGGGGGAAGACCCGGTATCGGCGGCGTTCGATGTGGCGCGAACGGTGTGCCGACGGAGCGAGCGGCTGGTCGTCGGATTGATTGAGAACGGGCTGCCCGTGCAGCCGAATGTGCTGAAGTATTTGAACCGGCTATCGGATTTGTTGTGGTTGTTTGGGCGGCAGATTGAAAAGGAGACGGGGAAGGACGCGCGGTTGCGCGATGAGAAAACGCCGGGGCCGAAATGGTCGCGAGCCTGGTAGAGCGGCCCTATCGATTGGAGACGCGGGACCGGTGGCTGGTGGCCGGTTTCGCGGAGCCATGGGCGGTGGTGAGTTGGGCCGTTGTGAATGGCGGGTGGCAGCGAACGCGGCAGGTTGCCTGGCTGTATTTGCAGTTGAATGAGATCGCGGGCGTGAAAGACGCGGCGGAGTGGATGCAGGGGCAACTTCATGCCGAGGGTTTAGGCGGCGCGGTGGGATTCATGACGAGCCGGCGGGCCGGGGCTTTTGTGGAGGCAACGGGTTCGGACCAGGAATGTTCGGCTTGGGCGGTTGGAACCGTTGGCCTGAGCAATGCGCTGCGAGCGGGCGATTCGAGCGGGCCGATCACGATGCCGGGGACGATCAATATGCTGGTGTGCTGTTCACAGCCGTTGACGGTCGAGGCCGCGACGGAGGCGTTGTGTTTGGTGTCGGAGGCGAAGGCGCTGGCGATGCTTGCGAGCGGCGTGAAGAGTGTGCGCTCGGGCTTGGCGGCGACGGGAACGGGGACGGATTACTTGGCCGTGGCGTGGCCGATCCACGGTGAGCGGACACCGTATGCGGGCAAGCACACGGCGGTGGGCGCGGCGGTGGGGCAGGCGGCGTATGGGGCCGTGGCAAAGGGCGTTAGCGAGTGGCTGGACGAGTTTCGGGGGCGGCTATGAGCCGCGCATTGTTCATTGGCGGCACGGCTTCGCATGTCGGGAAGAGCTGGTTCACGGCGGCCTTCTGTCGGCTGTTGTTGCGGCGGGGAGAGCGGGTCGCTCCATTCAAGGCGCAGAACATGTCGAATAATTCGTACCCGTGCGTGGAGGGCGGCGAGATTGGGCGGGCGCAGGCGATGCAGGCGGAGGCGTGCCGGCTGCCGGCGATGGCGGATATGAATCCCGTGTTGTTGAAGCCGAACTCGGCAACGGGTTCGCAAGTCGTGGTGCAGGGGCGAGTGTGGGCGGAACTGGAAGCGCGCGATTACTACAACCATACGGAAGTGCTGCTGGGGTTGGCGTTGGAGAGCTATGGGCGGCTGGCGGCGCAGTTCCCGTGGATTGTTTGCGAGGGCGCGGGAAGCGTGGCGGAAGTGAATTTGCGGGAGCGGGATATTACGAATTTGCGCTTCGCGGAGCGGGTGGGCGCGTCTGTAGTTTTGGTGGCGGATATTGAACGGGGCGGAGTGTTTGCGTCGTTGGTGGGGACGATGGATTTGTTGCCGCCTTCGCAGCGCGCGTTGGTGAAGGCGTTTGTGGTGAACCGGTTTCGCGGGGATATTTCGCTGTTCGATTCGGGTGTGACGTTTTTGGAAGAGCGGCTGGGGATTCCTTGTTTGGGTGTGTTCCCGTTTAGCCGGGACATTGAGTTGGACGAGGAAGATAGTTTGGGAATCGATTCGGCGGTTGCGGGGGATGGGAAGGTAGCCGTGGTGCGGTTGCCGCGCATTTCGAACTTCACGGACTTTCGGGCATTGGGCGCGGTGGATTGGATTGAAGCGCCTTCCGCGCGGCAGTTTCGCGTTGTGTTTTTACCGGGGACGAAGAATACGATTGAGGATTTGGTTTGGTTGCGCGAGCGTGGGTTGGACGAGTGGGTTCGTCAGCAGCGGGCGGGCGGGGCGCTAATCGTGGGTATTTGCGGCGGTTATCAGATGCTGGGCGAAAGTGTTGCGGATGCGGATGGATTGGGGATGTTGCCGGTGCGAACGGTGATGCGTTCGCCGAAAGTTACCCGTGTTGTCGAGGCGGTTACGCCTGGCGGAGTTGGCTTTCGCGGGTATGAGATTCATATGGGGATTACGGAGCGCTCCGTGACCTGTGAGCCGTTTGCCTATTTGGCGGATGGCAGCGCGGAAGGGTGCCGCGCGGATGGGGTGATGGGCACGTATCTGCACGGCGCGTTCGATGAACCGGCGGTGGTGCGCGAGTTGTTAGGGCTGGAAATTGGGCGTGTCGACAGAGACGCAATGTATGACCGGCTGGCCGATTGGCTGGTGGCGCACTCGCGCCCGGAAGTGTTGGAGGGCCTGTTGGCATGATGGTCACTCCGGTTCAATTGGCTTGCGGCCTGGCGGCGGATTTATTGTTGGGCGATCCGCGATGGCTGCCTCATCCGATTGTGGGCGTGGGGAATTTGGCGGCTTGGATGGAGCGCGTTTGGCGGCGCGGTTCCCTGCCCCTGCGCGCCGCGGGAATGGGGGCTTGGTGCGGCGTGTTGGCGGTGACTTGCGGTGCCGTCTGGGCTTCCATTCGTTTGTTGCCGGAGCCATTTGTGCAAATCTATTGGATCTATTCGTTGCTGGCGGTACGCAGTTTGGATGACCATGCGATGGCGGTGGTGAGGCCGCTGCGGGATGGCAATTTGTTGGCGGCACGAGATGCGGTGGGCCGAATTGTGGGACGCGATGTGGATGGCCTGGACGAACGGGGCGTGACGCGGGCGATGGTGGAGACAGTCGCGGAGAATTTGAGCGACGGCGTGATCGCGCCTTTGTTCTGGCTGGCGCTGGGCGGGCCGGTGGCGATGGCGGCATACAAGGCCATCAACACAATGGACAGCATGTTTGGACACAAGAACGAACGGTATTTGGAGTTCGGCTGGTGCGCGGCGCGGATGGATGATTTAGCTAATTTGGTTCCAGCGCGACTGACGGCGATTTTGATTTGGCTGGTCGCGGCGGTGTGGCCAGGGATGTCTTTTTTTTCGAGTGTGCGGATCACGCGGCGCGACGCGCACCGGCAGCCGAGCCCGAATTCGGGATACCCGGAAGCGGCGGCGGCCGGAGCGTTGGGCGTGCAGTTGGGCGGGGTGAGTTTCTATCGCGGCGTGCGGTCGGAGAAGGCTTATTTGGGTGACGATCTACGGCCACTGGACTGGCGAACGTATGGTGGGATGCGGGTGTTGTTGTATGGGTCGGCGCTTTTATTTACGGGAGTCGTGCTATGGCTGTGACCCACGGCGGGAATATTTTTTCGGTAGCCTCGCAGGAGGGCATCGCGTGGCAGCAGGTGCTGGATTTCAGCGCCAGCATCAATCCGCTTGGTCCATCGTCCGCGGCGCGAGAGGCGATTTATTCGGCGGTCGATCGGATTGCGCATTATCCGGAGCGCACGTCGCTGGACCTGCGGGAACGACTGGCGGGGGAGTGGGGCGTGCGGCCGGAACAGGTGATGGCCGGGAACGGGGCGACGGAACTGTTGTTCGAATGGTGCCGGCATTTTGGAACGGGGACCATTGCCGCGCCGGCGTTTGGCGAGTTTCACCGGGCTTGGCCAGAGGCGCGGATTTGTTTGTTGGCGGAGCGCGATTCGTGGCCAGCGGATGGCCCGGTGGTGTTGACGCGGCCGGCGAATCCGACCGGGCATCTAATCGATGCCGATACGGTGTTGCGATATTCGCGAGGGCGGACGGGGCCGGTATTGGTTGATGAATCGTTCCTGGATTTTTGCGAGGCGGAGAGCCTGACTTCGCGGGCGGGCGGCAACTTGTTTGTGCTGCGGTCGCTGACCAAGTTCTGGGCACTGCCGGGTCTCCGGATTGGAGCGCTGGTTGGCGATGTGGAAGCGTTGGCGAAAGTGCGAGCGCCGTGGCCGGTGAACGCATTGGCGGCGGCGGCGGCATTGGCCTCGCTTGCGGATTGTGAACATGCGGCGCGGACGCGGGCATTTGTTCGTGCCGAATCCGGCTGGTTGGCGGGAGAGTTGGCGCAATTGCCTGGCTTGCATGTTTGGGCGCCGGTGGCGAACTATCTTTTTGTGGAGACGCCGCGGGCGACGGAGTTAACGTCGTTCGCGGCGAGACGGCGGGTGCTGTTGCGGGACTGTTCGGACTGGCCGGGCTTTGCTAATTCGGCGATCCGCGTGGCAGTACGCAAGCGATGGGAAAACGAAATTCTGATTGGCGTTTGCCGGGAGTGTTTATGCGTTTAGCGGTGCTGCTATTGAGTTCGATTGCCGCCTTCGCCGCGCCCCAGCGCATTGTTTCCACAGCGCCAAGTTTCACGGAAACGCTGTTCGCGATTGGCGCGGGGGATCGAGTAGTAGGGGTTTCGAGCTATTGCCACTATCCGGAAGCGGCGAACAAACTGCCGCGCCTGGGGAGTTATTTGCAGCCAAACGTGGAGGTGATCGCGCGGCTGCGGCCGGACCTCGTTTTGGTTCACGCGGAACAGAAAACGACGCTGTCGCAATTGGCGGGGCTGGGAATCAAGACGCTCGCGATAAAGAATACGAACCTGGAAGAGACATTGCGATCGGCGCTGGAGATAGGCGCGGCGGTGGGTTTAGCGGAGCAGGGAGCGGCGCTGGAGAAGAGCATTCGGGCGAAGCTGGCGGCGATTGAAAAACGCTCCGCCGGCAAGACGCCGCGGACGCTGCTATTCATCGTCGGGCGAACGCCGGGGCGATTGGATGGGATGATCGCGGTGGGGAAAGGCTCGTTTTTGAACGAAGTCATTCGCATTGCCGGCGGGAAGAATGTGCTATTCGATTCGCCGGTGGCGTATCCGCGAATATCGATGGAGGCGGTGCTGCGATTGGCTCCGGACGTGATTGTCGATATGGGCGATATGGCTGTAACGACGGGCGTGACGGAAGAACATAAACGGTCGGTGGTGAAGCTGTGGGAATCGCGGCAGGCCATTCGCGCGGTAACGAAGAAAAAGGTATTCGCGGTGGCGGCGGATATCTTTGTGGTCCCCGGGCCGCGCGTGGCGGAGGCGGCGGAAGCGTTCGCCGCGATGTTGCAATGAGTTTGTTGGCTATAGAGAATTTGAGTTTTTCGTACCCTGGACGAGGCGCGGTGTTGACAGGCATTACGGCGTCGGCGGCGGGGCCTGAGGTGATCGCGATTGCGGGACCGAATGGGGCTGGGAAATCGACGTTGCTGGATCTATTGTCCGGGCAGAGGCGGCCCGAATCGGGGACGTGCCGGATACAAGGCCGCGACGCGCATGTGATGGGCCGCGAGGAGTTGTGCCGGCTGGTGGCGCATGTGCCGCAAATGATTCCCGGGGATGTGCCATTCACCGTGGAAGAAGTGATACTGACTGGTCGAATTCCCCATGGCCGGGGATTGTATGAGAACGATGATGATCACGCGGCGATGGAACTGGCGATTAAGCGAACGCGATTGAATGATTTTCGCGGACGGCGCTTTTCGAAGTTGAGCGGGGGTGAAAAACAGCGTGTACTAGTTGCGGCGGCGCTCTGCCAACAGGCGCCAATCCTGCTACTGGACGAGCCGAGTGCGCATTTGGATCCGGAGAATGAGGCTCAGCTTTGGGATCTGTTTCGAGCACTGCGCGACTGCGGACATTTGATCCTGGTGGTAACTCATCATCTGGCGTTGGCGGCGCAGAACGCGGACCGTGTCTGGCTATTGAACCTGGGGCAACTGGCGGCCGATGGACCGCCATGCGATGCGATGCGGCCGGCGGATTTGGAGCGTGTATTCCACGTCCCATTCCACTGGCACCGGAGCGCGGAAGGACGGGTGTTTCTGACGTATGGCCGATAATCTTCGCAGCCGCGCGCGTTGGGTTCTGTTTGCGTCACTGCTCGCGGCGGCGGTGACGGCGGCGGTGTGTCCGTTCCTGGGCGGATCTGGAATGGACTATGGAAAGCTGTGGCGGCAGGAGTCGCCGGACTGGAACATTTTCGTCACTTTGCGAATGCCGCGAACGCTGCTGGCATTGTTGACGGGCGCGGCGTTGTCCGGATCGGGGGCACTTTTCCAAGCGCTGTTGCGCGATGCGCTGGCGACACCATCAAGCCTGGGAGTGTCAGCGGCTGCCTCATTGGGCGCGGTAACGGCAATCGCGTTTTATCCCGGCGGAGAGACGGCATTTCCGCTGGTGTGGTTATCCGCGCTCGCCGGAGCGGCGGCGGTGATCGGATTGGTGATCGCATTAGGCCATCTACGAAGGTTTTCGTCGTTCACGCTGCTGTTGACGGGAATCGCCGTAAATGGGATCTGCACGTCACTGGTTTTGTTGTTGCACAGCCTGGCCGGCATCACGAAAAGTTTTCAGATTACGCACTGGCTGATAGGCGGAGTGGACGCGATTGAATATTCGGCGCTGGCGCTGTTGGCGCTTGTTTTGATCCCGGTGTTTATCTGGATGCTGCGGCTGTCGCGCGTGCTGAACGTGATCTCGTATGGAGAAACTTGGGCGGCGGGGCGCGGCGTGGACTTCAGAAAAGTGACATGGCAGGGATTCGCGGCGGGCGCGCTGTTGGTTGGCAGCACGACCGCTGTGACGGGGCCAATCGCTTTCGTCGGCTTGCTGGTGCCTCATTTGTTGCGGAGAATCGTAGGGCCGGACTATCGCCTATTGATGCCGGCCTCGCTGTTTGGCGGCGGCGCTTTCCTGGTGATCTGCGATACCATTTCGCGGAGCGCGTTCGCGCCATTGGAAATTCCTGTGGGTGTGACCACGGCGCTGCTGGGAGGACCATTTTTTGTCTGGCTACTTTGGTCGCGCTGAGGCGATGGGTCATGCGGGAGAGATCCTGCAGGGCGGAGTGCGCTTAGGCGAACGAGTGGAGCCGTTTTTGGTGACGCTGCCGGTGCCGGTGTTTCGCAGTGCGGTGACGGTGAGGCGTGATTCGGCCTGGAGCGTTACGCCGGCTTGGAAGGCGAAGGCCCTGCGGGCGGCGCGGTTGGCTTGGGGTTTATTGGACGGGGCATTGGAAGTGGCGGTGGAGTCGGCGATTCCGGTGGGGCGAGGGTGCGGATCATCGACGGCGGATTGCGTGGCAACGGTGCGGGCGGTGGCGGATTTACTGGGCGTTTCCTGGAGCGCGGAGGAGGTGGCGCGGCTGGTGCAACGGGCGGAATTGGCTAGCGATGCGACGATGTTCGATTTGAAGCCGGTGGCGTTTTTGCCGCGGACGGGGGAGCTGCTGCTGCGATTCGATGGGGCGTGGCCGGAGATGAATGTGGAGGTGATCGATATGGGCGGGCCTATGGTTGAAACGCTGGATTGCCCGGTGCCGCCGTATTCCGCGTCCGAGTTGGATGAGTTTGCGGAATTGCTCGTTGAGTTAGAGGCGGCGGTGGTGACTGGCGATGCGGCTGGCGTGGGGCGTGTGGCGTTGCGAAGCGGGGCGATTCATCAACGCTATCGGCCGCACGCGGAGTGGGACCGATTGACCGGGCGGGCGGTGGCGGGGGGCGCGTTGGGCGTGGCGCTGGCGCATAGCGGGACGGTGGCGGGGGTGCTATGGCGATCCTGTTAGTGGGCGGCGGAAGCCGCAGCGGAAAGAGCCGCCACGCGTTGACGCTGGCGCGCCGGTATGGACCGCGCCGCGGATTTCTGGCGACGGCGCAAGCGTTTGACGACGAGATGCGCGAGCGGATCCGCAAGCATCGGGAGGAACGGGCCGGGGAATTCATCACCGTGGAAGAACCGCTTAATTTGGCGGCGGCGGTAATGCGAGTGGAGGGTGAATTGGATGTGTTGGTTGTCGATTGCCTGACGCTGTGGTTGAGTAACGTGATGCTGTCGGAGAAGGACATCGATATGGAGGCGCAACTGGATGCGATGGCCGCATCGGCGCTGCCGTGCGTGCTGGTGACGAATGAAGTGGGCTGCGGGATTGTGCCGGAAAACGCGCTGGCGCGGGAGTTTCGGGATCGTGCGGGGATTCTGAATCAGCAGGCGATGGAACGGGCGGTGGAAGCGTATTGGACCATTTTCGGAGCGGCGCTGCGGCTGAAATAATCATGCGGCAAGCGCTTCAGTTTTTGACGATCCTTCCGGTGCCGGCGCCTGCCGGACCACCGGGTCGCGCGGCGTGGGCGTTTGCCTTTGTGGGCGTCTTGTTGGGACTGGGGGCGGCGGCGCTATGGCCACTACAATTGGGGCCGTTGGTGACTGTGATTGGGTTGGCTATCGTAACGGGTGGACTGCATGAGGATGGACTGGCGGATGTGTGTGACGCGGTGCGGAAGTACCGGTCACGCGAAAAGATGCTGTCGATTTTGAAGGACAGCCGGATTGGCGCGCATGGCGCGTTGGCGCTGATTGCGTCCTTCGTATTTCGCTGGCAGGCGTTGGTTTTGCTGCAAGGCGACGCATGGTACCGGCTGCCGGCGGCGTATGGAATTTCGCGGGCGGCGATGGTACTGTTGGCGGCGAGCGCGCCGGCGGCGGGCGAAGGACTGGGGCGGGCTTTTGGAGACAGTCTTCCACGTTGGGCCTTTTTTATGGCTTTTGTGCAGGTATTGCTTCTTGCGGGACTCGCTGGATGGCCGGCTGGAGTCTGGTTAGTGGGCGCTAACTTCGTTGTTCTGTTTCTGCTGCGGCGATGGTTTACGGC
>CAMDKT010000102.1 GCA_945900935.1 Candidatus Sulfopaludibacter sp. SbA3
GGGCCGGGCCCAGGAAGCGCAGACCGGCCTGGATGATCGACCGGGCGAAACCGGAGATTTCCATGAATTTGCCGAAGACCGCGCCCAGCAGGAACAGCGGAAAGTAGAGTTTGACGAAGCCCGCCATGCGCTCCATGAAGACGCCGGAATAGACCGGGAGGACGAGGGCCGGATTCGTGATCGCGACGGCGAGAAGGGCGGCCAGCGGCGCGAAGAGGATGACGCTGGCGCCCTTGTACGCCGCGGCCATCAGCAACACCAGCGCGAGCAAAATGATGACGATGTCCATTATTCCGTTTCGTAACGATCAATTCGGACACGGGCCGTGATGGCGTGGGCGAGCATGTTTTCGAGTACGCACTGGCGGTCCGTGACTTTGGCGATTTCCACGCTCGCCGCCGGGGTCATGCGCTGGTACGTGCAGGTCTTCAGGAACTTGCCCACCCACAGGCCGCCGGTGTAGCGGGACGCGCGGCTGGTGGGGAGAATGTGATTCGTCCCGATGGTTTTATCGCCGTAAGCCACCGTGGTTTCTTCGCCGATGAACAGCGAGCCGTAGTTGCGAAGGTTGTTGAAGTAGTAATCGATATTGGCGACGTGGAGCTCGAGATGTTCGGGCGCGTAGCGGTCGCTGAGCGCGATGGCTTCGTCATCGGAATCGGCGACGTAGACGATGCCGTGGTCGCGCCAGGAGAGGGCGGCGACGTCGCGGGTAGGGAGGACGGCGAGTTGCTTCTCGAGTTCCGCTATCGTGCGATCGGCGAAGCTCTCGCTGAGGCAGATGAGGCAGACGCCGCTCACCGGGTCGTGCTCGGCTTGGCCCAGCAGGTCGCAGGCGACCAGGGCGGGGTCGGCTGTCTCATCGGCGATAACGAGAATTTCGGTGGGGCCAGCGAGCAGATCGATGCCGCAGCGGCCGAAAAGCTGGCGTTTGGCCTCGGCAACAAATTTGTTACCTGCGCCGCAGAGGATGTCAACGGGGGGCAGCCCGTCGAGCCCGAAGGCCATCATGGCCATGGCGGGCACGCCGCCCAGGACGCAGATGTGATCGGCCCCGGCCTTCGCCATGGCGTTGATGGTGGCGGGGTACCAACCGCTTCCTTTGACGGGCGGGGTGCAGGCGACGATTTCGCGGACACCAGCGACGCGCGCCGGAATGATGCTCATCTGGGCCGAACCGAACATGGGGTAGCGGCCGCCGGGAATGTAGCTGCCAACGGTCGAGACGGGAATGTGGCGGTGGCCGAGAATGACGCCGGGCCGGGTTTCCACTTCGAGCGGGAGAAGCGTCGCAAGTTGGGCCTGGGCGAAGGACCGGACGTTGGATTGGCAGAAATCGGTGTCGCGGATAGCTTGATCGGAGACTTGGGCGATGGCCTCGTCGATCTGCGTTTTGTTGAGGCGGAACGCGGCGGGGTCCCAATCGTCGAACTGGCGGCTGTAGCGCCGGACGGCGTCCATGCCGTGGCGTTCGAGCTCGATCAACATGGCGGAGACGGTGGCGGCGGTCTCGGCGTCGTTTTCAAAAAGGCGCTGAACGCCGTGTTTGCGGATTTGCATGGTTTAGATTCGCAGGAAGATTTTTCGCTGGTACATCCAGTAGAGGATGATCCAGTAGAAGGCGAGGACAGCCGCGCCATGGAAGGCGGAAAAGTGTTCCCCCAAGTGTATGCGGAGCGAACTGAAGGCGAAGCCCTCGAAGAGGTGGGCGATGAGATAGGCCGCGATCGAATTCATGCCGATGACCAGCAGCGGGAAGGTCCAGCGGCGATAACCGCGAATGTCGATGACCCAGCGGAAAAGGACGAGCAGCAGGAAGCAGGCGCCGCCGCTGAAGAGCGTCCAGGCGGGTGTCCAGATGCGCTTGACGATGGGGTTAAGGCCAGTGAAATGGAGCAGGAGGCCGAAGGCTAGACACGCCGCGGCGGTGAGGCAATAGCGGCGAAGCGGCGCATCTTCGCGGAGCCAGCGGCCGGCGATGAGACCGAGGATCATCGTGCCGAGCGTCGGGATGAAGCTGAGGGTGAGATAGCCGCCGCGATTGGCGACGAAGGGCAGCGCGCGCGGGAAGAGGTTCATGAACCATTGGTCGAAGGCGAGGCCGAGGTTGTTGTTCTTGTTCCAGTGGGCGGCGAGACCGTTGTAGTGATGGGGCCAATCGGCGGGGACGCCAACGGCTTGGTAATCGTACGTTGCCGGTAGCGGGTAGATCGTCCAGGCGAGCCAATAACCGGTCAATATTGCGCCTAGCGCGCCCCACTGCCAGCGGGCCGAGCGGAAGCCCAGGAGGAATAGAAACGGGTAGCCGAGGCCGATTTGTGTGAGCGTGTCTTCGAAGGTAAAGTTGGTTTGCGGACCGCGCGTGGACCGGAGAAAGATGCCGAGGGCGACGAGCAGGAAGGCCCGCCAGATGGCGTGTGCGAACAGTTTCGGGACGGCGGCACCCTTCGCCATTCGACTGGCGATGGAGTACGGGAGGGCGACGCCCACGAGAAATGAGAACGAGGGTTGGATCAGGTCGTGCAGCGAGCAGCCGGCCCAATCGACGTGGGATTGGTGATAGCCGATGAACCCCGGCGCGACACGCGAGAGATGCAGAACCTCCGCCATCATCAGCAGCATCACGAAGCCGCGGTAGACGTCGAGGGAAATATTTCGAGCGGATGGAGACATTTCTTGTGGGATTAGACAAGATAATCAGGTAACGCTGAATTGTGCAAGGAGCGGGGATGAGAATTCACTTTTTCGTGATGGGTCTGATCGGTGCCGGACTGTTGACAGCGCAGACGAATGAAGAGTTAAACTTCACGGCGGCGATTGGAGAGTTGAAGGATTTGCCGGGGGCGGCGTACGCGGCTTTAATGCGGGAAGCGAACGAGCATCTGGCGCGTCGGCCGAAATTGGACACTCTGGCGGCGGTGAAGGAACGCGGCGCGGCGGTGCGCCGGCAGATGCTGGCCAATATCGGCGGCCTTCCGGAGAAGACGCCGCTGCGGGCGCGCGTGGTTGGCGCGATCGAGCGCGAGAACTTCCGGATAGAGAAAGTGATCTTCGAGAGCCAACCGAATTTCTTCGTCACCGGGAGCTTGTATCTGCCGAAGACGGGCACAGGGCCGTATCCCGCCATCCTGTTTCCATTGGGCCATGAAGCCGGAGCGAAGGCGCATGAGGCGTGGCAGCACGTGTTGGGAAGTTTTGCTACGAAGGGCTTCGTAGCCTTTGCCTGGGACCCGCTGGGACAGGGGGAGCGGTCGCAGTTTTTCGACGCCGACACGCGTTCGTCGCGGCTGGTGCAGTCAACGCGCGAGCATTCGATGTTGGGCGCGCAGTGTCTGCTGACGGGCGACAATCTGGCGCGCTATATGATTCATGACGGGATACGCGCGCTGGACTATTTGCTGAGCCGCCCCGAAGTGGATCCGAAGCGCGTGGGCGTGACGGGGAATTCGGGCGGCGGAACGGCGACGGCGTATTTGGCCGCCATCGACGACCGGCTGCAAGTGGCCGCGCCGAGCTGCTACATCACGTCGTGGAGCCGGCTATTAGCGCAGTTGGGGCCGCAGGACGCGGAGCAGAATCTGCCGCCGTGGCTGCATCTTGGTTTTGATTTTCCCGACTTCATTTATGCCACCGCGCCGAAGCCGTTTCTGGTGTTGTCGGCGATTCGGGACTTCTTTCCAATCGGCGGAGCGCGGGCCACTTTTGCGGAGACGCAGCGGACCTATGATTCGTTGGGCATTGCGGAGAAGTTGAAAATGGTGGAGGCCGATGATGGGCATGGATACACGCTGCCCCGGCGGCTGGCGGCGTATGCGTGGATGAGCCGTTGGTTGAAGAATGCGCCGGATGACGGCGCGGAGCCCACGTTTCCGCAGGCAACGGAGCAGGAGTTGTACTGCACGGCTACGGGGCAGGTGGCGACGTCGCTGGGGGGCGAATCCGTCTACTCGTTGAACCGGAAGCGGGCGGCGGCGGTGAAGCCGGCGGCGGCAGTGAACGTGATCGCGACGGCGCGAAAGTTGAGCGGGTTTCAGCCGATCGAAGGCCTTCCGCCAGTGACCGGTTTTGGCGTCCTGGTGAAGAAAGGGTATCGCGTCGAAAAACTGCTGTATGAGAGCGAGCCGGGCGTTCGCATTCCAGCGGTGCTGGCGATTCCGGAGGGCGTTTCCGGCAAGCGCGCCGCGGTGCTGTACGTGGACGGAAAGGGGAAGGCGGCGGCTCGTTTAGAACAGTGGATTTCAGAAGGAAAAGTAGTTCTGGCCATCGACGCGCGCGGCTTTGGCGAGTTG
Source organism: Candidatus Sulfopaludibacter sp. SbA3 (assembly GCA_945900935.1). Taxonomy (GTDB): domain Bacteria; phylum Acidobacteriota; class Terriglobia; order Bryobacterales; family Bryobacteraceae. The sequence continues at coordinate 4,290 of CAMDKT010000102.1, forward strand.
GGGATGCGGGCGAATGAGAGTCAGCAATGGCTGGGGGATGCGTCGCTCACGACGACGGCGCTGTTGCTGAACAAGACTTTAGTCGGCCTGCGGGCGACCGATATTGTGCGCGGGTTGGAGTTGCTCGCCGCGCGGCCGGAAGTGGATGCGTCGCGGATCGAAGGGATCGGCGTTGGCTCCGCGAGCGTTCCGATGTTATTTGCAACGGCATTCGATGCGCGGCTGCGGACGGTAACGCTGGATGGGATGTTGCGGTCGTACCAGGACGCGGTGGATTCGCGGCTGCACCGGCGTGTGTATGAACACGTGATTCCGGGCGTCTTGAAACATTTCGATCTGCCGGATCTGGTAGCGGCGATTGGCTCACAACGATTAACGGTGCGGAGCCGCGTGGATGCGATGGGCGAGGCGGTTAAGTGAGGCTGATAACAGCGTCGTTGCGGTCTTGCGCGGAAACGGCCACTGCTAACGTATATGTTATGATTTTATCGTGCTCGACGTAAGGGAATATCTCGACAACGCCGGACGCAGTCCCTTTACGAAGTGGCTGCGCGCACTCAACGTCCAGGCTGCGGCGAAAGTGGCAACGGCACTTGAACGCATTGCGGATGGCAACCTATCCAACGTTAAGCCGATCAGCGGCGGCGTTCTCGAATACAAGGTTGATTTCGGACCCGGCTATCGCGTTTACTTCGGACGGGACGGCGACCGGCTAATTATTCTTCTCGCCGGCGGCACGAAGAAGCGCCAGCGCGAAGACATACTCCAGGCAAAGTCGAATTGGGAAGACTACCGGAAGAGAAGGACGTAGGAAAAACAAGATGGCACTGACCAAGGATTTTCGCGAAACGATCCGCGAACGCGCCCAACAGGAACCGCAATTCCGCAGGGCGTTGCTTCGCGAAGCGATCGACCTTATGCTCGCTGGCGACGAGAAGACGGGCCGCGCAATCCTTCGCAATTATATTAACGCCACTCTCGGATTTCGACAGTTAGAAGAGGCGCTATCTATCCCAGCCACCAGCCTCATGCGGATGTTCGGGCCGAAGGGTAATCCATCGGCCAAAAACCTATTTGGAGTCCTCGCTCATCTGCAAGCGCGGGAAGGCGTGAATTTTGAGATTCGTCCCCGCCGCGGGTGAGCACGTAGTTAGAAAAGAAACTTCAGCCCAAACTGCAGTTGCCGGCCGGTGGCCTGCGCGCCGCTTAACTTTCCGAACTCCGGATTGTTGTCGTTGCACGCAGATCCGGGCGTCCGGCCAATGCATGTCATAGGCGGCGTGTTGGAACTCGCCAGGCTGAAGGTTGGCGTGTTGGTAAGATTGAACGCCTCCGTGCGGAACTGCAAGCGCATGCGATCGCCGAATGTCACTTCCTTGAAGAGCGAGAAATCGAAATTCACCGAACCGGGGCCGCGGCCAACGCGGCGCGCCGAATCGCCGTAGAGCTGAATCGGCGCGCCGGTGTTGCTGGGCGTGGTGCCTGGGACGCGGAAGGCCGCGGGATTGAAGAAGCTATCCGGGCCCCGGTTGCTGCTTACCTGAACGGGTTCGCCCTTCACGCGATCCGGAACGTTGAACGTGTTGAAGATCGGGGGCAGGCGATTCGTGCGGATGTCGGTGGGAAAGCCGCCGCGCAAGAACGTAATGCCGTTCAACTGCCAACCGCCAATCACCTTACCGGCGACGCCGCCGCCGCTGGCCCAGCGCTGGCCGGGCCCCCAGGGCAGTTCGTAGCCATAGCTCACATTGAAGATATGGGCGACGTCAATCGGCGCGAGTCCCTTCTCGCGCGATAAGTTGTAAGTATCCAAAGCAATTGACGTGCCGCCATTTTGCGTAAAAGCGCTCGGCCCCGAACCGCCCTCCTCCATGTTCTTCTGCCACGTGTAGTTCGCCAGGAAATTGAGCCCGTTCCGATGGCGCTTTTCCACGCGCAGATTGAAGGCGTTGTAGTTCGACTTGGCTTTAGAGAATGAAGGAATGACGACGCCGTTGATCATGGGGTAGGGCCGCCGGGCTTGCACATTGCGGCCGTCGAGCGCGAACTCAAACGGCACTTGATTCACGTTGATGAACAGCGTCGCCAAATCCCGGCCGCGCGCGCCCTGATACGACGTCTCAATCAGCAGGGCCTCGGCGGGCTGGAATTGGATGGAGAAGTTGTATTGATCGAGCATCGGGAAGCGCGCGTCGTGGAAGCCTTGCGAGCGGATCGTTCGCGCGAGCGGCGCGGCGGCGCTATAGGCTTCCAGCGTGGTGGCAGTGGGCCCGGCGAGTACGGGGGAATTGATGGTGTAGGGCGGCGCGACAGTGCGCGAGGCATTCACGACCGGCGCGATCAGGGCCGGGGTGTTGGGGTTGTTCCCGGCGATCTGCGTCACCTCCTGATTCTGATCACGCAACCCATAGAAGATACCGTATCCGCCGCGCATCACCCACCGGCGTCCGGCCTGATAAGCGAAGCCCGCGCGCGGGCCGAAGTTGTTGTGATCGCCGTCGACGATGCCGCGCGTGTAGCCGTCTTTTCCGGGCACTGCGAAGCGGGATTTTTCCAGATCGAACAGGCCGCCCCGATCACGGATATCGATGGGCTGGGTATAGAGGTCGTAGCGGAAGCCGAGGTTCAGCGTGAGCTTCTTGCTTATCTTCCAATCGTCCTGGAAAAAGGTTCCGAAATAAACGTCGGCCTGCCGGCCCCAGTCGAGCATCTGTGTTCCCTGAATCAGGCTGGGGAAGCCCATCAGGTAGTCGGCGAATGGCGCGCCGGAACCCGGTGTGTCGCTGCTCGAAGAGAAGGTGGACCCAAAGATGAACTGGCCGAAGAAGGGATTGCCGCGGAGCGTGTCGAAGCGGTTGCGCCGGAAATCGACGCCCATTTTCAAGTTGTGTTTTCCGCGGTTAACGGAGATGGTGTCGGCGAAGTGAAAGCGGTTCTCATAATTCAAATCGCTGGAGCCGCCGCCGAAGCCGTCGAACTGCGTCGAGCCGGTTCCTTCTCCGGAGAAGTTGAATGCGATGGAGGGAAAGCCGGTGACAGGAAAAGGAAACAACGCCACTTTATTGTCGACGGCGAATTTGGCGCCATCGCTGACGTTGTCCACCAGACGGCTGCCGTTGTGGCGCGTATAACCGGCGCGGAACTCGTTTACGACAGTGGGCGAAAAGACAACGGTGTCGTTTAGCACCGCCTGGAAAATATCGCGATACAGCTTGCTGCTGCCCCCAATGAAGCCGTCGATAATCCCCGGCTGCGGATTGGTCTGGTTGCTCTTGGAAACGCGCCCGAAAAGATTGTGATTGGCGGTGACGGCGTGGTCAACGCGGACGTCCCCCTGGTCCTGATTGAAGCCGCGGGGAATCTGACGGAAGAAGTTGCGGGAGAGAGCGCCGGCCGCGCCGAAGTTCGGATCCGGGATCAGTTTCAACACGGCGGCCGACGAGGCGTTGATGCGCGCCTGCGGGATGATCGCGCCAGGGAATAAGGTGCTGACCACGGTGCCGTTGGCGGCAACACGCCGGGCGAGCGGATCGAAAATCGGAATGCGCAGCGAGGACAAATCGCCGCCGCGGATGCCCGTGGAAGGCAGGCTGCCGACGCTGGAGGCCGCCGCCGTGCGCTGCCGCGTGCCCTGATAATCGCCGAAGAAAAACGTCTTGTTGCGGATGATGCGGCCGCCGAAAACGCCGCCGAACTGATTCTGCCGGAAGGCCGCGCGCGGGAGGCCGGCGGCGTTCGTGAAAAAGTTGTTGGCGTCAAGTTTGTCATTGCGCAGGAACTCAAATAACGTGCCGTGATATTCGTTGCTGCCGCTCTTGATGGTGGCGCTGATCACGGCCCCGGCGGCGTGCCCGAACTCGGCGGAGAAGGAGTTCGTTTTCACTTTGAACTCCTGCACGGCGTCGACGCTTGGCTGCATCGCGATACCGCTGCGGCCGATGGCCCCGGAAGTGACGGTGGTGTTGTTATCCAAGCCGTCGAGCAGCACTTCATTCGAGGAAAAACGGCCGCCGCCGGCGATGAACGGCAAGTTGGTTCCCATGCCGGTGACGGGCGTCGTATTGCCCGCCAGCAGGCCCAAAGCGAACGGATTGCGACCGTTCAACGGCAGCTCCAAAATCTTCTTGTTTTCGATCACTTGGCCCAGCGACGAAGTGTCGGCTTCCAGCAGCGGCGTGGACTCGGTGACCTGCACGGTTTCGATGACGTCGCCGGGCGTCAGCGTCAGGCGCAACGTGGCGTTCTGATCGACTTGCAAAGTGAACGAGGCAACGTTGGAACGTTTGAAACCCGCCGCCTGGACGGTGATGCTGTACTGGCCGGCGGGAAGGAAGGTGGCCTGGAATTCGCCGCGCTCGCCGGAGGTGCCGGACCGCGTCAAGCCTGTCGACTTATTGACGACGCTGACGGTGGCGCGCTGCACCACGGCCTGGGTGCTGTCTTCGGTGATCACGCTGATGGTGCCGGTGGCGGTCTGGGCGATTGCGGAAGCGGCGCAGAGGAGTAGAGTGAATGGGAGGCGCATAGGATAGTTGCCTCTCTATCATATCGAAACGTTCCCCGCAAGCGGATGCAATTCTGGCTTCGCTATACTCCACTCATGCATCGCCTCGGGGTTCTCACACTGCTTGCTACAGCAACACTCATCGCGCAATCGCCCACCGCCACCATTACCGGTATCGCGCGCGACGCGCAAGGCGCAGTGATTCCCGGCGTCCAATTGACGGCGACTTCCATCGCCACCCAACAAAAAGTTGTCTATACAACCAACGCCGGCGGCCTCTTCTCCCTCCGCCAACTCCCCATCGGCCAATACATCGTAGAAGCCGAAAAGGTCGGTTTTCGCCGCTTCGTTCGCCGCGGACTCGTGTTGACAACCGGCCAGAATCTGGAACTCGATATCCAACTCGAAGTCGGCGCGGTCTCCGAAAGCATCACCGTTTCCGGCTCCGCCACCATGCTCGAAACACGCACTTCCGACGTCGCTCAATTGGTCGAGGCCAAGGCCGTGGAAGACCTCCCCTTAGGCGATCGCCGCTCGCTGAATCTGATTCAAATGACCGGCGCAGCCGTCTTCATCGGCTACGATTCCGGTGCCAAACCCAACTTCTCCCTCGCCGGTTCGCGCCAGCAATCGCAGATGTTCTGGATCGATGGCGGCACCGGTCAGAATATGCGTCTGGGAGTCGGCCAGGTCGATCTCGATCCGCCTGTGGAAACCATCGCCGAAGTGAAGATCATGGCCAACGGCTACGCGGCCGAATACGGCGGCTCCAATGGCGGCGTCATCGTCGCCACCACCAAGTCGGGGACCAACAACGTACACGGTTCGCTCTTTGAATACGTCCGCAACGAAAAGTTCGACGCGGCCAACTTTTTCGCCCCCATCGTCGACGGCAAAAAAACCAAAGCCCCGCTGCGCTACAACGTCTACGGCGGCACCATCGGCGGCCCCGTGAGAATCCCCAAACTTTATAACGGCAAGGACAAGACCTTCTTCTTCTTCGCCTACGAAGGCTCGCGCCGCCGCGATGGCGCAATCCGCACGCTCACCGTTCCGTCGCTCCTCCAGCGCGCGGCCGATTTCTCCCAATCCGTCGGCAACAACAACGCCCTCATCCCCGTCTACGATCCCGCCACCACCCAACTCATCAGCGGCCGCCAGACCCGCACGCAGTTCCCAGGCAATCGCGTCCCAGCCTCCCGCCTCGATTCCGTCGCCTTGAAACTGATTCCCTTCTACCCCCTTGCCAACCGCACGCCCGACTCCCTCGCCGGCGCCAATAACTTCCGCGCCAACTTCGTCAACGGCCTCACCCGCGACAACTACACCGCCAAGGTCGATCATAATTTCGGCTCGAAAGATCGTGTCACCGGCCGCTATCTGTACAACTCCGACGACACCGATCAAACCAGCGTCTTCCCCGATCCCGGCGCCGAAACTTCCAACGTCGCCATTCGCCACCAACAGTATTTCTACGGCAGTTGGACCCGCACCGTGTCCGCCTCCATCGTCAACGATTTCCGCATGACGTATTCCAACCGCGTCAACCATGCCTTCGCCCTCGGCCGCGGCAAACCCTGGGCCACGCAACTCGGCCTGAAGGGCATTCCCGATGGCGACTTTCCCGAATTTTCCGCCGCCGGTTTCACCGCGCTCGGCTCCGGCGCACAGGAGCGCCGCCAGTTCCCGATTCAGCAGTATCAAATCGTCAACAACCTGAGCTGGATCCGCGGCAAACATAGCTTCAAATTCGGCGGCGAATGGCGTCCGTCGCTCAACGACGAAATCAACCGCCCCACCGCCGCGGGCAGTTTTTCTTTCAGCCTGTTGGGCACCGGCCAACCCGGCGTCGCCGCCAGCGGCAATGGCCTCGCCACCATGCTCCTCGGCTTCACCACCGGCTTCTCCGCTCGCGAAACCCAGCCCCTCAACCGCCGCAGTTCCTATCTCGCCGCCTTCGCCCAGGACGATTGGAACATCTCTCGCAACCTCACGCTCAACCTCGGCGTCCGCTGGGAAACCGACACTGCGATGCGCGACACCGCCAGCCGCGCCAACAGCTTCGACACCTCCCAGATCAACCCCGTCAGCGGTACTCCCGGCGTCGTGAAATTCCTCGGCGTCAATGGCTGGCGCAACTCCATCTACGACACCGATTGGAACAATTTCGGCCCTCGCCTCGGCTTCGCATGGAAGCCCGTCGGTTCCCAGAAAACCGTCGTTCGCGGCGCAATTGGCATCTTCTTCGCCCACCCCTTCGATGCCGGTGTTCCCAACAACTCCTCGCTGGGCTTCGAAAAATCGGCCACCCTCAACAGCCCCGACAACGGCATCACCGCGCCCTTCTTCTTGAAGGACGGCGTCACGCTCAACCTCACCACTCCAACACTCAACGACAGCTTCGGCTCCGTCCGCGTCGGCCAACAGCCCAACACCGCGCTTACTTTCTTCGAGACCCGGCGTCGCACCGGTTACTCCGAGATGTTCAACCTCGGCGTCCAGCGCGAGATCGGCAATGGATTCCTCGCCGAAATCCAAGTGATCGGCAACCTCGCCCACAAACTCCCCAGCGGGAACATCTCCATCAATCAGGTCACCCCGCAACAACTGGCCGTGGCCATTTCGCAAGGCCGCACGCCCACGCAGTCAGACCGCCCCTTCCCCCAATTCTCCAACGTCAGTCTCCAGAGCCCGGCGCTCGGCGATGCCCGTTACTACGCCGGCGTCGCCCGCGTCGAACGCCGCTTCGCCAAGGGCTACAGCATCCTCGGTACCTACACCTGGGCTCGCGCTTTCAACAGCTACAGCGACGGCGGCTCCCTTGGCGCAGACATCGGCTTCAGTGACTTCTACAACCGCCGCGCCGATTGGGGGCCCACTGGAAATGACATTCGCAACCGCTTCACTATGACCAGCGTTTACGACATCCCCATCGGCCGCGGTAAAAAATACCTCAGCAACAGCCGCCTCGGCGCTGTCGTCGGCAACTGGACTCTCGGCGGTCTCATGACTATCCAATCCGGTGAACCATTCACTGTCAATACACAGGTCAACACGACCTTCGTCAACAGCGCCGGCGCGCAGCGAGCCGATGTCGCCAGAAACCCCAATCTCCCCAACGCCCAAAAGACACTCGACCGCTGGTTCGACACTTCAGCCTTCGCCCAGCCCGCCCAATTCAAATTCGGCAACCAGGGCGTCAACATCGTGCGCGGCGACGGCGTCTTCAATCTCGACGCCTCCATCCTCCGCAATTTCCCCATCCGCGAATCGATGAAAGTACAGATTCGCGGCGAGTTTTTCAACATCACCAATCACCCGAACTTCGGCAACCCCGGCACCACGTTGAACGGCCCCGGCTTCGGCATCGTCAGCGGAGCAGGCGCCGGCCGCAGAATTCAGCTCGGCGCCCGCTTCGTGTTCTAACTACTTCACTCGCGTCGCTTTCCACTCGAAGGAATTCCCGCCCGCTTCGGAGGATAGCGTCATCGTATCTTTCCCGGTCACTTTGCCTTTGTAGCTGATCTTCATTTCGTTGTCCTGGATCTTTGCCGTGATCGTAAAGGTGATCGAATCGCCGTCCACTTTGCCGTTCTCAATTGTCGATTTCCCTGTGAAATTGCTCACCGTTTCGCCCGTCAACTTGGCGCCGTCCACTTTCAACGAAAGCGTCCGTTCCATGGAACCACCCGGCCCTTCCGCGGTAGCTTTCCATTCGCCCGCCACATCCGCCGCCATCACCGCCAACATGCTGGCAAGAATCAAAAGTAGTTTCTTCATAGCACGATCTCAAGACTACCGAGTTCTCGCTAATCTAACAACGATCCCTCTCACTGCTTCTTGTCCATTTTCATTT
>CAMDKT010000103.1 GCA_945900935.1 Candidatus Sulfopaludibacter sp. SbA3
ATTCAACATCGCCGCAGCCAAGCTGGCCGCACGAGGCATTCCCTTCGTTCGCCGCTCCGCACTGAACAAGCTGACGCTACCCGGCGTGCTGCTGCTTGACTCGCTCGGTGAACTCAGCGGCCTTTTCCCGCTGGCCACCGCCGTCTTCATGGGCGGCACGCTCGTCCGCCGCGGCGGTCACAATATTCTCGAACCGGCCTTCTTCGGCAAACCCATTATCGCCGGGCCGAACATGCAGAACTTCGCCGAAATCGCGGCCGAGTTCACCGCCGCGGGCGCGCTGATCCGCATCGCCACTGCCAGCGAACTCGCGCCCTGTCTGGGGGCGATACTCGCCGATCATGGAAATACCGGGGAAAAAGCCCGCGAACTCGCCGAATCCAAACGCGGCGCGACAGACATCGCTTGCCATGCCGCCATCGAAATCCTGGAGGCCAATTGGCCCCGCAAGCGCCGCCCACTGCTCCAGCGCATCATCCTTACACCGCTCAGTTGGCTCTGGGCCTGGGGTGCCCGGCGCAATCAGAACGTTCAACCGCTGCGCCTCGATAAACCGGTCATCTGCGTCGGCGGCCTTGCCATGGGCGGCACCGGCAAAACGCCGGCGGTGCTGCGCCTTGCTGAACATTTTCGCGGCCTCGGGCGAACGCCCGGTATCCTCACCCGGGGATACCGCCGACTCTCCCCCGCGCCTTTCACACTAATCGAAGCCGGCCAGCCCTCGCCCGTTTCCGAAACCGGCGACGAAGCGCAAATTTTCGTCCGCGCCGGAGTCGCCCATTTGGGCATTGGCGGCGACCGCGTTAGCGTGGGCCGTAAACTCCTGGAAAAATGGCCCGTCGACGTCGTCCTCCTCGACGACGGCTTTCAACATCGCCGTCTGCACCGCGATTTCGACCTCCTGCTGCTCGACGCCCAGGACCCCCTCAGCGGCGGCGCTGTCTTTCCGCTCGGACGCCTTCGCGAGGACCTCGCCGGGATGCGGCGCGCTCATGCCGTTCTCCTCACCCGTGTCCAACGCGGCCGCGAGTATCGCCGCCTGCTCGCTTTTATTGAGGCCAAAGCCCCCGGAATGCCCGTATTCCGTTCGCGCGTCGTTCCCCGCGGTTGGATGCCATCCGCGCCGCCGACCGGCAAATCCGCCGCGTTCTGCGGCCTCGGCAACCCAGCTTCGTTTTGGGCCACGCTCCGCCTAATGGGCATCGAGCCCTGTTTCCGCTGGTCCTTCGACGACCACCATCAATACCGCCCCGCCGAGCTTCACCGTCTGCGGATTCATGCCATGGAAGCCGGCGCCACGGTGTTATTAACCACCGAGAAGGATTGGATGAATCTCCCCGATGGCGCTGAAAAATTATTGCTTCCGCTTAGCATCCGATGGCTTCACATCGACATCGAAGTGGAAGAGGAGGCGGCGCTTTTGGCGCTGCTATAATGGGAGGCAATGATGGAATCTGGGACCGCTGCCCTGGTGGAAGAAAAAATTGTCGGGGAGAAAAAGATCGTCCTCCTCACGCCGCGTGGATTTTGCGCCGGAGTCGTCCGCGCCATTGATGTTGTCAAGATTGCGATTGAAACATACGGTGCTCCGATTTACGTGCGCAGAGAGATCGTGCATAACAAACATGTCGTGGACGAACTCCGCGATTTAGGCGCGGTTTTTGTCGAAGAACTGGAAGACGCCCCTACCGGATCTCGCGTCATTTTCAGCGCGCATGGCGTCGCGCCGGCTGTCCGCGTGCAGGCAAAAGCTTTGGGTTTGAACGTGATTGACGCCACGTGCCCGCTGGTCACCAAAGTCCATTTGGAAGCCGTGAAGTTTTCTCGCAAAGGGTACTCCATCATCCTGATCGGCCACGAGAATCACGACGAAGTGATCGGCACACTCGGCGAAGCGCCGGATTCGATGGTTCTTGTGCAAACCGTGGAAGACGTGGACCGGTTGCAGGTTGCCGACGAATCGAAGATCGCCTATCTCACGCAGACCACGCTCAGCCTGGATGAAACCAGCCATATCGTTTCCCGCCTCCGTGAACGCTTTCCGCTGATTGAAGGGCCGCATTCCCAGGACATCTGCTACGCCACCGAAAATCGCCAAGTGGCCGTTAAAGCCGTTGTGCCGATGACGGATCTGCTGCTGGTCGTCGGCTCGCGAAACTCCTCGAATTCCCTGCGTCTGGTGGAAGTCTGCCGCAAAGAAGGCCGCCCTGCGTATCTGGTGGACGACGAAGCCGATGTGCAAACCGCGTGGTTTGAGGGCGTCAACACCGTCTCCATCACCGCTGGCGCCTCCGCCCCGGAACACCTGGTGGAACGCCTCATCGAGTTCCTCCGCGCTAATGGGTACGGCACCCTGGAGACTCTCGAAGTGCGGGAAGAGGATGTCCGCTTCGCCCTGCCGCCGGAGCTCAGCGCCGCAAGATTAACGCAGATCAGTACCACCCATTAGAAATGAGTCCGAGTTTGCAAATGACAGACTCGGTGTTGGCCGGCCTCGCGCAGTCCATTGCGCGCGCGTCGGAGTGGCTGCTGTCTCAACAAAGCGAAAAAGGCTATTGGTGGGGGGACCTGACGGCCGACACCACGTTGGAGTCGGATTACATTTTGCTCCAATTGTGGTTGTACGCCCCGCGCGGCCGCGAGTGGAATCCGCCCGCCCGCGCGCAAGTCGACCGCGCCGTTGCCTCGATCCTCGCCCGCCAATCCGCTGACGGCGGCTTTTCCATCTACCCCGGCGGGCCCTCCGATCTCAGCGCCTCCGTTAAGGCTTACTTCGCGCTGAAGGTCTCCGGCGTCGATCCGGCCGGCGATCCGATGACGCGCCTTCGCGACTGCATTCTCACCCACGGCGGACTGCAGGCTTGCAACAGCTACGTCCGCATTAATCTCAGCCTCTTCAATCTCTATCCCCGTGAGCATGTTCCCTCGGTCCCGCCGGAGATGATCCTGATGGGCCGTGTGCTGTATCACATGAGCGCCTGGGCCCGCGCCATCGTCGTTCCGCTGGCGATCGTCCAATCGCTCAGCAAAGGCCGCCCCGTTCCGGACGGCTTCACGATCGACGAACTGTTCGTCCCCGGTGTTTCGAAGGCGTTTCCCTGCCCCGATAGCTGGTTCTCATGGAAGTCCTTCTTCCTGGGAGTCGACAAGGTCTGCAAGCTCTGGGAGCGGCACGGCAGCCGGTCGATCCGCGCCAGCGCCATCGAAAAATGTAAGCAGTGGGTACTCGAACGGACTCGTTACACGGATGGGCTTGCCGCCATTTACCCGCCCATGATGTACACTATTATGGCGCTCGATCTCCTGGGCTGCGCTCCCGGCGACCCGGATCGCGATGAGGCCGAGCAGCAGTTCTATAACCTGATGGTCGACGACGGCGAGAACTTCTTCTTCCAGCCTTGCTTCTCGGTTGTTTGGGACACCGCCATCGCCACCCACGCTCTTGCCGAAGCCGGTACCGCGCCCGCCGAATCTTTAAGCCGGGCCGCCGATTGGCTCGTCAGTAAAGAGGTTCGCAAAAAAGGCGATTGGAGCATCCACCGCCCAGCCGTTGAGCCCTCCGGCTGGTACTTCGAATTCGCTAACGAATACTATCCCGATATTGACGATACCGGCATGGTGATGATTGCCCTCGCCTTCGCCCGCGGCGCCAACACGGCGGCGCAGGAAGCCGCCGTGGGGCGCGGCTTGGATTGGCTGATCGCCATGCAGGCCGCTGACGGCGGTTGGGCCGCATTCGATGTCGATAATAACTGGCCTGTGCTCCGCCACGTCCCGTTCGCCGATCACAACGCGATGCTCGATCCCACTTGCCCGGATATCTCCGGACGCGTGCTGGAAGCGATGGCGCTCCACGGCGTTTCCACGGACCACCCCGCCATGAAGCGCGGCGTTGAATATCTGATCGGCACCCAGGAAACCGACGGCAGTTGGTACGGGCGCTGGGGGGTTGATTATATCTATGGAACCTATCTCGCCGTGCGCGGCCTTCGCGCCGCCGGGGAGAGCGAGTTGGAGGTACACATCCTGCGCGCCAGCGAGTGGCTTCGCGCCATTCAAAACGCCGATGGCGGCTGGGGCGAAAGTCCGGAGAGTTACACCGAAGGCGTCTACGTCAACGCCGTCTCGACGCCGTCACAAACTTCGTGGGCCCTGCTCGGCTTGCTTGCCAGCGGGGACACGCGGAGTGAGAGCCTGGACCGCGCCGTCGAATATCTCATCCGCACCCAACGCCCCGACGGAACCTGGGATGAACCGCAAGCCACCGGCACCGGTTTCCCGCGCGTCTTTTATCTCAACTATCACATGTACCGGAACACGTTCCCGCTCCTGGCGCTGGCCACGTTCCGCAAAGCGCGCGCGCGGGAGAATTAAGCCGTGCGTCCTGTTCTGGTAACGGGCGCGTCCGGCTTCCTCGGCTGGCATGTGGCGCGGCTGGTCGCCGAATCCGGCCTGCCCGTTCGCGCCATGACTCGCGGCCGTCATCCGGTCCCGGAATTGGACGTTGAAGTTGTTGTTGGGGACCTGACCGATCCAGCGTCGCTGCAGCGAGCCGTCGACGGTTGCAGTGTTGTTTATCACGTCGCCGCCGATTATCGATTGTGGTCGCCCAATCCCGCCGAGCTGTATCAATCGAATGTAGAAGGCACACGCCATTTGATGCAGGCGGCGAGTGAAGCGGGAGTCGACCGCGTGGTCTACACCAGCACCGTCGGCTGCATCGGCTTCGTCGAAGGCGGCCTGGGGGATGAGACCACGCCCGTCTCTCTGGGCGAGATGTCGGGCCACTACAAACGGTCAAAATTTCTGGCCGAAAAAGTGGCGCTCGAATTCGCCGCGAAAGGCTTGGATGTGGTCATCGTCAACCCCACCGCGCCCGTCGGCGATCACGATTTCAAACCTACGCCCACCGGCCAAACCATCGTCGATTTCCTGCGTCGCAAAATGCCCGCCTACCTCGATACAGGTCTCAATATCGTCGACGTTCGCGACGTCGCCCGCGGGCATTTGCTGGCCTGTGAAAAGGGCCGCGCTGGGGAGCGATATATCCTTGGCGGCGAGAACTTAACCTTGGAACAAATCTTCGCCGAACTCGCCCGTATAAGTGGTGTTCCGGCCCCGCGCGTGCGTATTCCGTATGGCGTGGCGTGGACCGCCGCCGCTGTTGGCGGGGTCATCTCGAAGTGGACCGGCAAACCGCCCCGCGCGCCGATGGAAGGCGTGCGTATGGCGAAGAAGAAAATGTGGGTTAATCATGACAAAGCCGCGCGGGAACTTGGGTATCAATCCGCGCCCGCCTCGGTGGCGTTAGGGAACGCCGTCGCCTGGTTCCGCGAGCACGGCTACGTCTGCTAGTATCGAGAATGAGGGGGACCGAGATGAATCTAACTGACGACGATAAAAAGTGGTTTGAAGCGCTAGTGGCGCGTTTTGCAACGAAAGAGGACCTTGAACGGTTTGCAACGAAAGAGGACCTTGCAGCGAAACTGGAACGGTTTGCAACGAAAGAGGACCTAGAGCGGGTTGAAACGAACTTGCTGACGGAGTTCCACAAATGGGCGTCTCCGACAGAAGCGCGCCTACGATCATACTCAGCGAACTTTCACGCCATCGAGCTCGAACTGGAATTATTGTCGCATCGTATTAAAAAGCTCGAAGGTCCTGGGCCGTCATAATCTAAGCGCGATCCGCCACCGCCGCATGAAAATCCTCGTGATCGCCGCGCTGGCCCTCGAACTCAAACCCTGGCTCCGCCGCTGCCAGTCGCTTGAAAAGCTAAACTGGCCACTGACCTTCGCCCAAACAGCCCACTGGAACGGCGCAACACTTTACGCCGCAGCCAACGGCCCCGGTCCCCGCCTTGCCGCCAATGCCCTCCAAACCGCCATTAAAAGAGCCGGCCCTTTCGACACCCTCATGAGCATAGGCCTCTGCGGCGCACTCGACGCCGATCTCCCGCTCAACGCCATCTGCACCGCAAACGAAGTCAGCGACGGCCAAACCAACTGGCCCGCCAATCCCATTCCCGGCCTGCAAGCCCATCGCCTTCTCTCCATCGACCGCTTCCTCGGCGATCCCGCTGAAAAGCAAAAATGGGCCGAAAAACGCTTCGGCATCGTCGAAATGGAAGCCGCGCCCATCGCCAAATACGCCGCCGCCGAAAACATCCCCTTCCACGCCGTGAAAGTCGTCAGCGACCGTGCCGCCGAGCGCTTCGCCCTCGATTTCAACCAACACCGCGACGCCGAAGGCCGATTCTCCAACACCAGAATCGCCCTCGCCGCGCTCGCCCACCCCATCCAGTACGCCCCCGATCTTTTCCGCATGGTTTCCCGCGGACCCGCCGCATCTGAGATTCTAGGAGTCTACCTCTCCAATGTCCGACTCTAACGCCCCCACTATGCGCGCCGCGGTTTACCGCGGGCAGAGTACTGTCCAAGTTGAAGAAGTTCCCGTCCCACAAATCGGCCCCGGCGAACTCCTCGTCCGCGTCGAATCCTGCGGCATCTGTCACACCGATCTCAAGAAGGTCGAGTATGACCTGCTCCCTCCGCCGCGCATTTATGGCCACGAAACCGCCGGCGTCGTCGCCGCCGTGGGCGTTGGCGTCACACGGTTCAAACCCGGCGATCGCGTCGTCGCTTTCCACCACATTCCCTGCGGAAAATGTTTTTACTGCCAGCGCAAGCTTTACGCCCAATGCGCCGTCTACAAAAAGGTGGGAATCACCGCCGGCTTCGAACCCGCCGGCGGCGGATTCGCACAGTACATTCGCATCATGGATTGGATCGTCGAACGCGGCGTCGAGATCATCCCCGACGGCGTTTCTTTCGACACCGCCTGCTTCGTTGAACCCGTCAATACCTGCGTGAAAGCGGTTTGGATGGCCGATCCGAAGCCCGGCGATCTGGCCGTCGTCATGGGCCAGGGCCCCATCGGGCTGATCTTCACCATGCTCCTGAAGCACAAAGGCATTCGAACGATCACCACCGACACCATGGCCGAACGCCGCGCAATGAGCGAACGTTTTGGCGCCGAACGCTGCCTGAACCCCCTCACCGCCGACATTGCCGCCGCCTGCGCCGCCCTCACCGAACGCCGCGGCGCCGACATCGTCTTCGTCGCCGCCTCCGCCCCCGGCATTGTCCAACAGGCCGTCCGGGCCACCCGCCCAGGCGCTAAAATTCTTTTGTTCGCTCAGACTTCCGACAAAGAGAGAATCGAGCTGTCGGGTAAAGACATCTGTATGGGGGAACGAATTATTTTCGGTTCCTACAGCGCGGATGTGGACCTGCAGCGGGTTTCGGCCGATCTAGTGTTCAGCGGCGCAATTCCGGTTGGAGAGCTTGTCAGCCACCGCGTGGGCCTCGAGGAAATTTCCAAAGGTTTCGATATGGCATTGCATCCGACGGCGGAATCCTTGAAAATTGTTGTAAGGCCACAGGGACATCACCAGTGACAGAAAAAATGCAGGCGGCCGTCCTGTACGGCAAGGAAGACGTCAAAGTTGAAACGGTGGCCATCCCCAAGGTGGGGCCTCACGACGTATTAGTGCGCGTGAAAGCAGCGCTCACCTGTGGGACCGATGTCAAAGTTTTCAGCCGCGGCTATCACGCGCGAATGATCGTGCCGCCCGCCGTGTTCGGGCACGAACTGGCTGGGGATATTGTCTCGACCGGTGATCTCGTCACTACGTTCAAGAAGGGCGATCGCGTGGTCGCCGGCAATTCCGCTCCCTGCGGCGATTGCTACTACTGCCAGCGGGACCTGGAAAACCTCTGTGAAGATTTGCTGTTCAACAACGGCGCTTACGCCGAGTTCATCCGCATTCCCGGCCGCATCGTGCAGAAGAACCTGTATAAAATTCCCGCGCACGTGGATTATCAGGATGCCGCCCTCGCTGAACCGCTCGCCTGCGTTCTTCGCGGCATTGAAGAATCGAATGTCCGCGCCGGCGATACGGTTGTCGTGATTGGACTGGGACCCATCGGCCTCATGTTCGTGCGCATGGCCAAGGTCCTGGGCGCGAAAGTAATCGCCATCGCCCGCCGCGAGGCTCAGTTGGAAGACGCCAAGCGCATGGGTGCCGCCCATCTGATCTGTCTGACGGAAAAGGAAGATCCCGTAAGCGTCGTTCGCGGGATTACCGATGGCCGCGGTGCTGACGTTGTCATCGAAGCCGTCGGCAAACCCGAAGTCTGGAATCTTGCGGTCCAGCTTTTGCGCAAAGGCGGCACGGTTAACTTTTTCGGCGGCTGCCCGAACGAAACTCGCGTGGAACTCGACACGAACCTGCTGCATTACTCGGAACTCACGTGCAAGGCGAGCTTTCACCACACGCCGCGGCTGGTGAAAAAGGCGCTCGACGCGGTCGCCCAGCGCCAGATTTGCGCGCGCGATTTTGTTACCGATCAGGCTCCGCTCTCCAGCCTGAAAGACGTTCTCCGCCGCCTGATGAACTCCAGTGGCCGGTTGAAAACCGCCATTATCCCGTAAGATGTGATGCTATCGCCGAAGGATTTCGTCTCCGATCAGGCAGCGATGGGACGTGCCTGGTCCCTGGCCGATTCATTGACGTACACACGCTGGATCGCCACCGGCCATTACGAAAATTTCCACGTTGTCAGCTTCCTGCTGCCCAAGCATCTGCACCAGGATTTCTACAACGTTTACGCCTTCTGCCGCTGGGCGGATGACCTCGGTGACGAAATCGGCGATACGGCCGAAAGCCTGCGCCTGTTGCATTGGTGGCGCGAAGAACTCGAGAGAATGTTTCAGGGCGAAGCGTCTCACCCTGTTTTCGTCGCACTGCTGCCGACGGTTCGCAAACACACGCTTCCGGTGGAGCCATTCGCGAACCTGATCACTGCGTTCGAACACGATCAAAAGGTCACCCGTTACGCCAACTGGGACGAAATCTTCGCCTATTGCGCCAACTCCGCCAATCCCGTCGGCCGTCTCGTTCTCGGCCTCGGCGGCTATACGGACGCCAATCGCCACGAGCTCAGTGACGCCACTTGCACTGCCCTGCAACTGGCCAACTTCTGGCAGGACGTAAGCGTCGACCTCCAAAAAAATCGCGTCTACCTCCCGCAGGACCTGCTGGCACGGCACGGCGTACCGATCGAGGACGTTTTCGCCCGCCGGTTCACGCCCGCGTTTGCCGCCGCCATGCGCGAAGCTTGCGGCGTCGCCCGCGAACTCTTTATCAAGGGAAGCGCCCTGCCGCCGCTGCTCGATCCCCGCCTCGCCCTTGACGTAACACTCTTCTCCCGAGGCGGCATGTACATACTGGATAAGATCGAAAAACAGGGATTTGACGTGTTGACAGCGCGGCCACACATCGGCAAAGGCGAACGCATCCGGCTTCTCCTCCGCACGCTCCTATCGTTCGCAATGCAGCGAGCGGCGGCGTGAGCCTGTCCGTACAGGAGTCCTATGCGTATAGCCGCGACGTCTCCCGCCGCCGCGCCAAGAATTTCTATTATTCCTTCGTCCTGCTGAGAAACGAGCAGCGCGACGCCATGTGCGCCATCTACGCCTTTATGCGTTACTGTGACGACCTGAGCGACGAGCCCGGCACAACCACGATCGACACGATGCGGCAATGGCGCGCCGATCTCGATAAAGCCCTCACCGGCAACTTCGGGAACCATCCCGTCTGGCCCGCGTTCCACGACGCCGTCAAGCGCTACAAAATCCCCCACGCCTACTTCCACGACATGATCGACGGCGTCTCCAGCGATCTCTCCCCCCAGTCCATGAAAACCTTCGAGGACCTATACCAATACTGCTATCGCGTCGCCTCCGTCGTTGGTCTCACCATCATTCACATCTTCGGCTTCGATGACCGAAAGGCGCTCGAATTGGCCGAAAAATGCGGCATCGCCTTCCAGTTGACCAATATCCTGCGCGACGTGAAGGAAGATATCGGCCTCGGCCGCGTCTATCTGCCGGAGGAGGATCTGCTCCGTTTCGGTGTAGTACCGTCGAATATCGCCTACACCCCGGAATTCATAGCTTTGATGCGATTCGAAGCCAGCCGCGCGAGGGCCTATTACAACGAAGCAATGCCCCTTATTCAACTGGTGCATTCCGAAAGCCGCGCGTCGCTATGGGCGCTCATCCAGATTTATTACCGTCTCCTCGGCCGCATCGAGGCGAAGCAATTCCGCGTCCTCGATCAACGCATCCGCCTCTCGACCCCTGAAAAGGCGTGGCTGGTCGTCGAAGCCGGCGCGCGCAAACTAACCGGCGCCCTCTAAGCCAACCCCAGAATTCGCTCCCGCAGCGCCACCGCCTGCTCGGCGTCGCCCGCGATCACCAGCACCGTATCATCCCCGGCCAGCGTTCCGACGACCTCCGGCCACGACTCCCGATCCAGTGCCGACGCCAATGACGAAGCGTTTCCAGGCGATGTCCGCAGCACCAGCAAATTCTGCGCCACCTTCGCGTCGGTCAGAAACTCACCCGCAATCGTCGCCAGATCCGGCCCAAACACCGCTCCCTCGCCCGCAATCCGCTGGTAACCCGCGCCCGTCTTCGCCAAACCCAATTCACGAATATCGCGCGACAGCGTAACTTGCGTCGTCAGCAACCCGGCCTTGCCCAGTTCGCGCGCCAACTCATCCTGCGTATGCACTTGTTGGCGCCCGATCACTTTAAGAATCTGCCCCTGCCGGTACGCCTTGTTCATGGGATTAACGCCGCCAGCCGCTCGGCCGCCTCCGCTAACGCCCGATGCACCTGCTCCGGCGCCGTGCCGCCCGGAACCTGCCGGCTCTTCATTCCCTCTTTCGGATTCATCAGCGCCGCCATCTCCGGTCGCATCTCCGGAGCGAACGCGGCTAACTCCGATGGGCTCCAATCCGCCGGTTTCATTCCGTTCTGCAAGCTATAAAGCACTAACTTCCCGGCTAACTTGTGCGCCTGATGGAACGGCGTCCCGGCGCGCGCCAATGCCTCCGCAATGTCTGTCGCCACCGCCCAGCTTATCTCCGCCGCCTCCGCCGGAGCTTCCGGTTTCAACACCACTGTCTTAGTAACTTCCGCCACCATCGCTAACGAACCATTGCACTGGTCCGCCGCGGTAAACAAAGGCTCTTTGTCCTCCTGCATGTCCCGGTTGTAAGTCATTGGCGTACCCTTCACCGTGACATACAAGGAAGTCAAACTTCCAAAAACACGCCCCGACTTGCCGCGGATCAATTCCAGTGAATCCGGATTCTTCTTCTGCGGCATCAGGCTCGATCCGCTTGTAACTCCGTCACCCAGTTCCAGCCATCCGAACTCGTCCGATGAATACAGAATCCAATCCTCGGCGAGCCGGCTTAAATGCAGCATCAGCGTGGACGTGGCGTACAAATAGTCCAGCGCCCAGTCCCGGTCCCCGCTTACATCCATGCTGTTGCGAGTAATCCCGTCGAACCCTAAGTCCCGCGCAATCGCTTCGCGGTCAAACGGGAACCCGGACCCGGCCAGCGCCCCGCTCCCCAGCGGACACAAATTCACCCGCGCCCGCGCCTGCGCCAGCCGCTCGTCGTCACGCAGAAACATCTCAAAATAGGCCAGACAGTAATGCGCCCATAACACCGGTTGCGCGCGCCGCATATGCGTATAACCGGGCACAACGGCGTCGGCGTGCCGGTTGGCCAGCGCTAATAATTCCGTCAAAAACGCACGCAACAACGCACGCGTTTCGTCGATCGTCTCCCGCAGCCAGAGCCGCGTATCCAGCGACACCTGTTCATTGCGGCTTCGCCCGGTATGGATCTTATCGGCCAGCCCGCCAACTTTGGATTTCAACCGCCGGATCACTAAAGTGTGAACATCCTCATCGGTGGCACCCTCGTAAAACGCCGGCTCCCGCGCCTCCACGCGCATCGCGTCGAACGCGCTGACCAACTCTTCGCGTTCCGCCGCCGTCAGTATGCCCACCCCCTCCAATGCGCGAGCGAACGCCTGCGAGCCGCGGATATCGCAATCGGCCAACCGCTTGTCAAAGTGCAGGGACCCGGAAAACGCTTCAAACGTCGCGGACGGACCCGATTGAAATCGACCGCCCCATAACTGGAGTTTTTCGCTGGAAGACATAATTATGGAATGAGCATCAGCAGCAGCGCCTTCTGCGCGTGCAATCGATTTTCGGCCTGATCGAAGATCGCCGATTGCGCCGATTCCATCACGGAATCGGTCACTTCCTGCCCGCGCTTGGCGGGCAGGCAATGCAGAAAAATGGCATCTCTGGACGCGCGCGCCATCAGCGCGTCATCCACCTGATAAGGGGCGAAAATCCGCTTGCGATCCTCGGCCTCGGCTTCCTGGCCCATGCTCGCCCACACGTCGGTATAGATGACGTCGGCGCCGTCGGCGGCTTCGGCTGGGTCATTGGTCAAAGTGACGGCGGCGCCGGCCTCACGCGCGGCGGCGACGATTCGCAAATCTGCCTGGTAACCGGACGGCGCCGCCACCGCGACATGCACGCCCAGCCGGCCGGCCGTCAGCATCAACGAATGCGCAACGTTGTTGCCATCCCCGATATAGGCCAGTTTGCGTCCCTCCAGCCGTCCAAATCGTTCCGCCATCGTCTGCACATCGGCCAGCGCCTGGCAGGGATGGTAAAGGTCGCTCAACGCATTGA
>CAMDKT010000104.1 GCA_945900935.1 Candidatus Sulfopaludibacter sp. SbA3
GCGTTGAAGGCACGCTCGACACGAAGGCCGTCCAACGGCGTCTGGAGCAGGTTTCCGGCGTCAGCAAAGTCGTTCTGCGCGAAGAAAAGAACAATCGGGCCAACTTCGAAGTGGAGAGCCTGCAGGGCCGCAGCATCCGCGCCGATCTGGCGCGCGCCGTCGTAGAAGGTGGCTTCGCTTTAACCGAATTGAAGGCCGCGGGAATGTCTCTCGAAGATGTTTTCCTGCAACTGACTTCCGCCGACCAGCCTGAGTCTGATAAATCCGAGAAAGGAGAATCCGCATGAGCAACATACTCGCAATTGCCCAGAAGGAGCTGAAAAGCTACTTCGTCTCGCCCATCGCCTACGCGCTGCTGGCCATTTACGCCCTGATTTCGGGGTGGTTCTCGCTGATCGCCATCGCCAACTTCATCGAAATGTCGATGCAGGGCCAAGGGCCCGCGGACTTGAACGGATACGTAATCGCTCCCATCGTTTCCAACGCCGCCGTGCTCTCCCTGTTCCTCATCCCGATGATCACGATGCGCCTTTTCGCCGAAGAAAAGCGCACCGGCACCATCGAACTTCTCCTCACATCGCCCGTCACCGACATGGAAATCATTCTGGGCAAATGGCTGGCCGCCATGGGCATGTATGGGGCCATCTTGGGCATTAAGCTCCTTTGCCTGAGCTTCGTATTTATGTTTGGCAACCCGGATTGGCGCCCGTTGGCGACCGCGTATTTGGGCATGTTCCTGCAGGGCGGCGCGCTGCTCTCCATCGGGATGTTTATTTCGAACACGACGAAAAACCAGATCGTCGCCGGAGCTACGACCTTTGGCATGTGCCTGCTCTTCTGGACTTTCGACTGGGCCACAACCTTCAAGGCCGACGGCTGGGCCAAGGTTCTTGCCTATCTCTCGCTGACGGCTCACTTCAGTTCCTTTACTCGCGGCGTCATCGACACCAAGGACGCCATCTACTTTATTTCCGTGATCGTGCTCGGTATCTTCCTTACCGCGCGGTCGCTCGAATCGTTGCGGTGGAGAGCATAAACAATGGCATCCCGACAATCTAAATTCGCGGCCTACACCGGCCTCTATGTGGCGATATTCGTCGCCGCGCTCGTCGTTGTCAATGTGCTCGCGGACCGCAACAACAAGTCCTTCGACACCACCGCGAGCAAGCGCTATTCGCTATCGGACCAGACCGAAAAAGTGGTGAAGGGCTTGAAGAGCGATTTCAAAGCCGTCTACTTTGACCGCACCAGCAAATTCGATGGCGCGAAGTCACTGCTCGACCGCTACTCGAACCTCTCCAACAAGTTCAAGATCGAGTACGTCGACCCGGACAAGGATCCGGCCAAGGCGAAGGCCTTCGGCGCTCGCAGCTACGCCACCTTGATTCTCGATAACGGCACGCGCCGCGAAGAGGCCAAGGCCGTCACGGAGCAGGAAATCACCGGCGCGATGGTCCGCTTGCAACAGGCGGGCGAACAGATGCTGTGCGCTCTTGATGGCCACGGCGAACGGTCGCTCGAAGGCGCGGAACCCGGCAGCTTCGGCTCGGTGAAGCAGGCGCTGGAACGGAATAACTACAAGACCCAAACGGTTAAGATAGCGGAAAAGGCCGAGATCCCGGCGGTCTGTACGATGTTGCTTTCGGCAGGCGCGCGACGCGAATATAGCGAAGCCGCCATCACCGCCATCAAGACCTTCGTGGAGAAGGGCGGGGACGCCCTGATCCTGATGACTCCGGCGCTAAAAGGCGCACGGGAAGAGACCGACGAAAACGCCAGGCTCGTCGCGTTACTCGACTCGTGGAACATCAAGGTGAACAACGACCTGTTGTTCGACGCGGCCGGCCCCGGCGTTCTGGCCGTCGATGACTTCTCCCAGCATCCGATCGTGCGCGACATGCGCGGCCTGCCCGCGCTGATCGCGCTTTCGCGCAGTCTCGAAGTCAAAACCGGCGCGGAGAAGCTGTTCTCTTCCTCGCCCGACGCCTTCAATACGAAGTTGCTGGACGTGGTGAAAATCCAGGCCGCGGGCGCTCCGCCAAAAGACAAGAGCGGTCCGTTTGTACTGGGCGCGGCGACGACGGTCGGCGGCGGCGGCGACATCAAGAAGCAGGGCCGGGTTGTCGTCACCGGCTCCGTCGATTGGGCCAGCGCCGCGATGTTCGGCCGGTATGGCAACCGCGACCTTTTCCTGAATATGGTGAACTGGCTATCGGCCGATGAGGACCTGATTTCCATTCGCCCCAAGGAACCGGAAGATCGCCGGTTGACGGTGAAACCCAACCAGTTCTGGGTTCTGTACGCGACCAGCTTTCTGCCCGCGCTCGGCGTGCTGGCGGCTGGCATCATGGTCTGGCTGAAGCGGAGATAGCGTCATGGATCCAAAGCGATTGATCATCGGCGCCGTGCTGCTGCTGGGGCTTAGCGGCGCCCTGTGGTGGTCGAACAAGCAAGAGCCCAAACCGACGTTCTCTGCGGAAGACTCACCGAAAGTAATCGAGATTCCGCAGGATCAGATCACGAAGATCGAGATCCGCCGTATGGGCGCCGATCCAGTCGTGCTCGTCAAAGGAGCAAACTGGACCATCGACGCGCCGAAGAAAATAGCCGCCGATGGCGACGCCGTTAACGCGATCGTGTCGTCGCTGGCCGTGCTTTCCTCCGAACGGCTGGTCGACGAGAAGACGGCCGACTTTGCGCCGTATGGGTTGAAAAGCCCGATACTGACGCTGGTGGTGGGGCGCAAGGACGGCAAGACGCACACGCTGCATTTTGGCGACAGCGCGCCCAGCGGCTCGGCCGTCTACGCGCGAGTGGAAGGCGAGCAGCGCCTATTCCTTGTTTCCAGTTCCACTAAGGCTGGCCTGGAAAAAACCTGGCGCGATTTGCGCGACAAGCGCTTGCTGCCGTTTGACAGCGAGAAGCTTACGCGCGTCGAGTTGGGGCCGATCGAGTTCGCCAAAAACAACGCCAACGCCTGGACGATCGTGAAACCGCAAGCGCTGCGGGCCGACAACTTCGCCGCCGAAGAGCTGGTGCGCAAGCTGAAGGACGCCAAGATGGAAGTGATCAACGACACGGAGGAAGAGGCCGCGATTCCGGCCAAATTCGCCGCCGCGAAGCCTGTTGGCATCGCGAAGGTCACTGACAACAAAGGCACGATGCAGATCGAAGTGCGCGTCGGCAAAGAGAAGGACTACTACGCCAAGTCGAGCGCCGTCGAGGGGATATTCAAAACGACCGCAGAACTCGGCGATGGTTTGGCGAAGGGTCTCGACGATTTCCGCAATAAGAAGCTGTTCGAGTTCGGCTTCAATCAGCCGGAGACCGTGGAAGTGAAGCAGGGCGGGACCGCGTTTCTGTTCACGAAATCCGGCGTCGATTGGAAGCGCGGCGGGAAGACAATGGACCCTGGATCGGTGCAGCAATTGATCGACCGCCTACGCGAGTTGACGGCCGCCAAATTCGCGACCGCGCCGGCCGGAGCGCCGGAAGCCGAGTACACCGTTGGCAAAGAAAAGGTGCTCGTCAATAAACAGGGCGACATCTATTACGCCCGGCGCGCCAACGAGCCCGAGATTTATGTGTTGGACGCCAAAGCCGTCAGCGAGATCAAAGATCTAGCCGCCGCGGCCAAGGAAGCGTCGCCTCCGGCGGCTGCGGCGAAGAAGTAGATGACGCGCTGCTCCCGCATCGCCAGATAGAGTGCCAGTTTCGGCGCAAGCCAGAGCGGCACAGGCACGAGACGGTGACCACGTTTTGCCGACGACGGAGAGGGGATCTCTTCCCGGCGCGACATGCGAATGGAGAGATCCGATCCGAGGGCATCCATGGCTTCCTCCATGGCCTCGTGATCGTCCTTGCCATCGGTGGCGACACGCGGAAGATCGACGAATTCGACGAGAATACGACCGTCGCTCCCAACCTTGAATTTCGCCGCGTATGCAAATGCAGGCATTGGCTCACCTCTCATAGGTCATGCGGATCTATCTTCAAGTCGCGGCACATCTTCGAGAAAAGATCGCGGCCGATCTCCTTTTTCCGGTCTTTGAAGCACCCTTCACAGCTTTCAGGCTAGGACAGATATGTCCGAACGGCAAGAGGGAAGCTGGGCCGATGACCGGGGCAGTGACCGCCAATCTGTTGTCGGGCTTTCGCCGGGCGGGGGAGAATCCACTCCTGCCGCCGGCAAACGGCAGTTACTCCGGCGCCTGCAGACGCTGCGCGTCGCGGTACAGCCGGCCTAAATCGTAGTATTCGCGGGCAGCTTCACTGAAAATGTGAACCACCAGATCGCCGTAGTCCATCAGGACCCACTCAGCATTCTTCAGGCCTTCGATGGCCATCGGCCGTTCGCCGTGGATATCCTTTACTCGCTGTTCGATCTCATCGCAAATCGCCTGGTTCTGGCGGGGGTTGCGGCCATTACAGATGAAGAAGGTGTCCGCCATCGTGGTAATGCCGCGGAGGTCGAGGACCTGAATATCGAGCGCTTGCTTGTCCTCGGCGGCGCGAATGGCGGTCAGCCAGGTCGGAACTAATTCCTCCGCCAAGGTCTCCTCAACCGCGATACTGGTCTCGGGCGCCGGAACGGGCGCGGCCTTTTTCCTGGGGGTGGCGGGCCGTTTACGGGGTGTCTTTGCCTGCAAATAGTTCTCCTATGCGTTCTCGTACTACACTTAAAGTATAGTGCGGATTCATCTCCTGGCGTTTGCCTTGTTGTTCGCCGCCTGCGCGTTGCCCGCCGCCGAGACAGGCGCGGTGCGTCAAGCGCAAGAACAAATGGCGCACATCCAGAAATTGGCCGATGCCGGCGCGGCGTCCAGAAAGCAAGTGGAACAAGCCGTGAGCGCATTGCGCCAGGCGCAGGATGACGCGCTGATCGCCGAGGTTTTGGACACGCTCGTGGCCGTGGAAGAGATTACCGAGGAGCAGTCGGCGGAGGCTACCGGGGCAGCGGCGCGCAGGCTCGAACGGCAACTTGCGCAATTGGCGCAGCAGGCCCAACTGGTGAGTGAAGGCGTGGCGCCGCGGACTTCGCTGGTGCCGTTCGAAGAAGAACTCGACCGCTCCCGGCGGCTGGTGGATGCAATGGAACAACGCGCCCGCGGCCTGGCCGATATCGTCGCGATGATACGTTCCGAGCAGGATGCGAGCGACCAACAGCCCGAGCCGCACTCGATTGCCGGTGGCGCTATTGCCCGCATCACCCGTTTCGCGGGTGAGAATAAGTTCGGCAACGACGAGTTCAAACACGTCGTACTGGAATTCGAGAAGAAGTTCGACCACAAACTTCCGGTGAGCGCCCGCGGCGATACCGCCCTGCACCGGTCGATGGGCTTTGACCATCGCGGCCGCGTGGACGTGGCCTTGAACCCCGATGGGTTGGAAGGCCGCTGGCTGATGCGATTCCTGGAACAGCAAAAAATCCCGTTCTTCGCCTTTCGCACCGCCGTGCGGGGGCAGGCCACCGCGCCTCATATCCACTTGGGGCCGCCGAGCACTCGATTCCGGGCCTCCGACTAAACTCAGCATGAATAACCCGCAGCTTCGCGTTCTTATTTCCGACGTCGAAATCCAGAAGCGCGTCGCCGAAATCGGCGCGCAGATCACCAGGGACTACAAGGAAGGCGACCTGATTCTCGTTGGCATTTTGAAAGGCGCATTCATTTTTGTGGCCGATCTCGCCCGCGCCATTCACCGGCCCGTGCGGATGGACTTCATCGGCATTTCCAGCTACGGCAAGGGCAAGACCACGTCCGGCGAAGTGAAGGTGACCAAGGATCTGGACGCGTCCATTGAAGGCTCTAACATCATCATTGTCGAAGACATTGTCGACACCGGCGTCACGCTGAGCTATCTGATTGGACTACTGCACAACCGCAAGCCTCGGAGCATTCGGATCGCGGCGCTCCTTGACAAACCCGAACGCCGGTTGCGGCCGGTGCAGGTTGGCTACACCGGCTTCACGATTCAGGACGAGTTTGTGGTCGGCTACGGGCTGGACTTCGCCGAGGAGTACCGCGGGTTGAAGGACATTTGCGTGCTGAGCGAAGGCGACGCGGGTTAGGCCCTTGGCTTGGGCGGAGGCAGATCGCGCGCTTCGCAAGCGCTCTGGAAACCGGCGCGGCCATGGGAGCCGTCGCAAAACGGTTTATTCTCTGAAGCGCCGCAGCGGCACAGCGAGATCACTGTGCGTCCGGCGAGACCGAACTCCTTGCCGGAGGGGTCGTTGATTGTGAAGTCGCCTTCAAGCCGAAGGGGGCCATTGTTGTTAACAGTTACTTTGGTTGCCATCGATTTGATGGTAACAGGATGGCGACGGCTACAATGAGATTATGCCTCGTCTGTGGGCGTGGGGGTTATTGATTCCGCTTTGCGCCGGCGCGCAAGGATTGCTGCCGGAGGTGCTGCTGCTCTCCCGCATCAAGCGGCACATGGAGCAGGTGCTGAACCGCCAGCCCAATTACACGTGCCTGGAGACGATTGAGCGCTCCCGTCGTTCGGGGAAGAGCAGACAGTTTCAACTCATAGACGCGCTGCATCTGGAAGTAGCGGTGGTGGAAGGGAAAGAGATGTTTTCCTGGCCCGGCGAACGCGAATTTAAAGAGCGGGATCTGCGGGAATTGGTGCCGACGGGAGCCATTGGAACTGGCAGCTTCGCGCTCCATGCGCGCTCCGTTTTTCTATCGGGCTCGCCTTTGATTACTTATCGAGGCGAGGAGATCATCGATGGACGGGCGGTGTCGCGGTATGACTATCACGTAGCGCAGTTTCGCAGCGGCTATCGGATTCGCGTGGGCAAGAGCGAGGGAATCACGGGTTATCGCGGATCGTTCTGGAACGATTTGGCGACGCTGGACTTGCTGCGGCTGGACGTGGAGGCAATCGATATTCCGCCCCATCTGCCGTTGCGGGCAACGTCGGACTCGATGCGTTATGAACGGGTTCCGATCGGCGAGTCGACGTTTCTGTTGCCGAAGTCTTCGCGGATGATCATGGAAGGTCTCGAAGGCGGGCAGAGCCGGAACGAGATCAGCTTCTCTCGCTGCCGGCAGTATTCGGGAGAATCGACGTTGTCATTTGCCGAGGCGCCGGAGGGTGAGACGGGGCCGCCGGCGCTGGCGGAGGCCATCGTGCTTCCGGCTGGGTTGTCAATTGAGATCGAGCTGTTGACGCCGGTAAGCTTCCCCGGTAACGCGATCGGCGATGAGATCGAAGCCCGTGTGCGGCGCGACGCCAAGCGCAAAGGCGTAGTGTTGGCGCCAAAGGGAGCGGTGCTGAAAGGCAACGTCGCACTGCTGGAACGGCGAAGGGATTCGCGCGGTCAAAGCAGCACTTTAGTGGCGCTCAAATGGCGAGAAATTTCCTTCGATGGCAAAGTCGGGCTATTCGAGGGACAATTAGAGGATGGCGGCGCAGTTTCGGCCGGCGATTCCAACAGTCGCGGCACCTTCCTGCGGCCCGGGTTCCGGGATCGGCTAGGTCTGCCGCACCGCGATGTCTTTTACGTTAGAAAGGATAGCCTTCAACTTCCGCGCGGTCTGCCCCTCAACTGGCGGACACTCGACGCCGGAAGTTCCGGAGCAAAAAAGCCGTGATCCAGTTCACTCTTGAAACCGACAAAGCCCTGTTTGAGAAGGCCTTGCGCTTCTCCCAAAAACAGGTGAAACGCCTGATTGACACCAACCCGGGCTTTTATCCGATGTACACGCAGGAGGGCAAATGGAAGCACGACGGGCCAACGTGGACGCGTTGGTGCGACGGCTTCCTGCCGGGCATGATGTGGCTCTTCCGCCGCTTTGAGGTGGAGACGGGCGGGAAGGATCCTGAGTATTGGTACAAGAAGGCGGTGGACTACACGAAGCCGCTGGAGAAGCGAAAGAGCGACCGCGACGTGCATGATCTGGTCTTCGTGTTCCAGCCTTCCTACTACCGGTGGTTCCAGGTGGACCGCGACCCGAAGCTGGAAGAAATTGTGATTGAAGCGGGGAAAACGCTGGCGCTGCGGTACCGGGATAAGGGCAATTATCTTCAATCGTTTGTCGCCGAAAATTCGTTGTTCATCGACATTATGATGAACGTCGGACTGGTGTTCTACGCGGCGCGAGCGACCGGCGATAAGAATTTGCGCGAGATTGCCACGCGCCATTCGCTGACGACGCGGCGATTCCTGGTTCGCGGGGACGGCTCGACGGCGCACGAGGGGTTATTCGACATTGAGACGGGCGAGTTCCTGCGAGAGGCGACCCAGCAAGGCTACCGCGCTGACTCCTGCTGGGCGCGCGGCCTGACGTGGGCGATCTACGGTTTCTCGACGGCATACGAGTACAGCCGCGATCCGCACTTCCTGGAGACCGCCGAGGATTGCGCCGACTACTACATTACACACGCCAACGCCGACGGGATGGCGCCGTGGGACTTTAACGCGCCGGCGGAACAGCGCAAGCAGATCGACACGTCGGCTGCGGCGATCGCGGCGAGCGCGTTCCTGCGGCTCGGCCGCCTGCTGCACGATCCGGTGAAGGGCCATTTTTACTGGAACACCGGGGTGCGGATTCTGCGCACATTGTGCCAGAATCATCTGGCTGAAAAGGATAAAGAATGGGAAGGCGTGCTGAAGGGCGGCGTCTACCATCTGCACAAAGAGCTGGGTGTAAACGAGTCGGTCATGTGGGGCGACCACTTCTTTGTGGAAGCGCTGGAGCACGCGCTTCGGCGGATATAAAAACGGAGCCGGGCGCGGCCAAGTCTCGACAATTCGTGCGGCATCACCGAACCACCGGCCAGGACGCCGGTTCCACTTGATTGCGTCGCTGGAGCCTCACGAAAAGTCGAGAACTGCGTTAGTTCTGCTGTTGTATCGTAGGCGCGACCGTAACGGTCAGTTTGCTGCCGATGATTTCGCCGGAGATGACCATTTCAACGCGGCGATTTTTCTGCCGGTTGGCGTTGGTGTCGTTGGGCGCGATGGGTTGTGTTTTGCCGAGGCCTCGAGCGGTGACAGCGTCTCCGTTCAGGCCTTGCGCAAGCAGGTATTCGCGCACGGCGGCGGCGCGATTGTCCGATAGCTTTTGATTCAGCTCTTCGCTGCCGGTGGCGTCGGTGTGGCCCTCAATGTCCAGACGGAGGCCGGAATGCGCGAGAACGATCCCGGACACTTTTGCGAGTTTCTCACGCGTTTCGGGGCGCAGCGTGTACTTGCCGATGTCGAAGAGGACGTCGGACATGTTGACGATGAGCCCGCGGGCGGAGTCGCGGGTGTCAAGGATGAGGTTGAACTGATCGAGGAGTTGCTTACGGAGACCGGTCTTCTCGTCTTCGGCGCGTTGACGGAGGCGATTGGCTTCGGCGGTGGCTTGGCGAGCGTTCTCGACCTCAGCCATGGCGGCGGCGCGGGCGGCTTCGGCTTCGGCTTTCGCCAGCTCGGCGGCTTGGCGGGCGAGGTTCGCTTCGGCCGTGAGTTTGCGGGCCAGGGCGGTGGCTTCCTCGGCTTCGCGTTTGGCCTTTTCGGCTGCGGCGCGATCCGCTTCGGCTTCGGCGCGGGCTCGTTCAGCCAGAGTGCGGCGTTCCTGTTCGAGCCGGGCTTGTTCGGCGGACTCGCGGGCGCGTTGGGCCTCGACTTCGGCCTGGGCGCGGGAGGCGGCTTCACGGGCGGCGGCGGCATCGCGTTCGTTGTTGAGACGCTCTTCGTCACGGCGTTTCACCGTGAGCATGCGGGCGTCTTCGGCCGTTTGAACGGCTTCGCGGGCGATCATCGAGACGGGTTTATTGCCCGCTTTGCGGGCTTGGTACCCTTCGGCTTGGGCGAGTAGATCGGCGGACTTCTTGAAGGTGTCCGCCGCATATTTTTCAGCGCCAGTGGAGCGGGCGATTTGGAGAGCGCCGCGCGCTTCATAGAGCTCCAGCGGGACCTTGGGGTCGATTACAGCCTTGGGACCGGCGAGAGTGGAGTACTGGCCGCGTTGCAGAAGTTCAACCTTGGCGTCAATTTCGTCCACTTTGCCAACGGTGTCGGCGCGGACAACATTTTCCATGACGATCACGTCGCTGGGCACCGTGACGGCGAAATAAGGCTCGGCTGTAACGATGAGGCCGAACGTTTGCAGATCGGTGGTGACGTTGAGCTTGCCGCTGGCACCGTTGAGGAGGACTTCGCCGAGATTGGCGGCCCGGCCTTCAGGGGTTACGGCCCAGAGGACGTAGGTGAGGTATTCGGCGCCTTGCAAGTTGGCCGGTTGCAGATTCCGGTACTCGACTTCGATTTCGATATAGCCCTGCTTGCTTTCCACTTTGGCCTCGCCCTTGGCGGCGGGCATGTTGGCGGTGCCCTTGAAATCGATCTTGGTGGCGCCGCCGCGGTGCCGGTAGTTGATGGCTTTGGCGGTTTTGGCGACGACATCGATTTTGAAGACGGCCATGGGCACGGCGGGGTCCGGACCCTGTGCTGGGAGCGCTGTACAAGCGCAAAAGACGAGTATGGCTCGACGTATTTCCACGATTCCTCCAAAGGGGAGCAGCTTCCCGTTCTTTTTATTGTGGACGTTTTTATGAGGGAATGTGTTGCAGTGCCCCTCAAGAGATGTAACATAGCTAGGTTCCCATGTGGCAGCAAAATTACACACCCATCGGCGATAGTCTCGCCCTCTCGGCCTCTGTGGCCGCATTTCCGATCGCAGTATTGCTCTTGATGCTCGGCGTATTCCGCAAGCCGGCGTGGGTGGCCGCGTTGGCTGGACTGGGGGCGGCGCTGGCGGTCGCGCTCTTCGGATACGGCATGCCGGCCTCAACGGCGACCAGTGCGGCCGCCTACGGGGCGGCCTTCGGATTGTTGCCGATTGGATGGATCGTGTTCTCGGCGATCCTGCTTTACCGTTTGACGGTGGAGACGGGGAAGTTTGAAATCATCAAGGACTCGGTGGGGAGTTTGACCCCGGACCGTCGGCTACAGGCGCTGTTGATCGCATTTGCCTTCGGGGCTTTTATTGAGGGTGCCGCCGGATTTGGGAGTCCGGTGGCGATAGCGGCGGCGATGTTGACAGGTCTGGGCTTCTCGCCTTTCTACGCGGCCGCGATTTGCCTGCTCGCTAATACGGCACCGGTGGCGTTCGGGTCAATCGGAATTCCGGTGACCACGCTGGCACTGACCACCGGGCTTCCGGTAAACGAATTGAGCGCCACGGTGGGACGCATTTGCGCGCCGTTGTCGCTCTTCGTGCCGTCTTATTTGATCTTGGTGATGGGGGGGTGGAAGGCGCTTCGCGGCGTATGGCCCGCCACGCTGATTTGCGGCGTTTCCTTTGCGGGGTTGCAGTTTTTGGTGTCGAACTATGTCGGGGCGGAGTTGGTGGATATCACCAGTTCGCTCGCCGCAATCGCGTCCCTGGTCATCCTTTTGAAGCTCTGGAAGCCGAAGGATACCTTTCACATGGAAGGCGAATCCACCGAGGTGCCCGTGTTGAAGAAGCACAGCCCGCGTGAGCTGTTTTGGGCGTGGATGCCGTATCTATTGCTGGTTGTCTTTGTACTGATTTGGGGCCACGTGGGGGTGAAGGCGAAGCTGAACACATTTACCATACCCGTCGAGTGGCCGGGTCTGCACAATATGGTGCGGCAGATACCGCCAGCTGTAGGCAACCCGGCACCGTATAAGGCCATTTATCTATTCAACTGGCTATCGGCGGCGGGGACTGCGTGCGTGTTCGCGACGATACTGGCCGCGGCGCTGTTGCGGGTTTCGCCGGGAAAATTTGTCGGGCTTTTGGGGCAAACGACGCAGCAACTGGCTAAACCGTTGCTCACCATCGCGAGCGTTTTGGCACTGGCGTTTGTGATGAACTATTCGGGCGCGACGGCCACCCTCGGGCTTGCGTTCGCATCAACGGGACCCACGTTTCCATTTTTCAGCGCAATGCTGGGATGGCTGGGTGTGTTCCTGACGGGCAGCGATACGTCGGCGAATGCGCTGTTTGGGAATCTGCAGGTGGTGACGGCGACCCAGCTTGGGCTGGATCCGGTACTGATGGCCTCGGCGAATTCCGCTGGGGGCGTGATGGGCAAGATGATCAGTCTGCAAAGTATCGCGGTGGCGGCGGCGGCAACGGGCCTGCTGGCCGCTGACGAAGCGAAACTATTTCGATTCACGCTGCGGCACAGTGTGTTCCTTGCGTCGTTGATCGGCCTCTTGACCGTGTTCTATGCTTACTGGCGCTAGCGGGACTTTAAGGCGGGGTATGACCTAATGGGAGGCTGGGGGAAAACGCCGCAGGTCCAGGAGCGAGAATAGGCGTTGCTGGAGTCCGTTTATTCTGGTGAGACAGGTAGCGGTGGGAGCCTTCCGTTGGCCTTGACGGCGGCGGTTGATGCTGAGGGACTCGCCTTTGCGCGCCAGTTCGCGTTGCAGTAGCGAAGTAAGCAGCAAGGACAGTACGCAGTAGAAGGCATGGACCTGAATTTTCGAGCCGGTCGAGTGGAACATCGGGCTCCATCCCAGGAAGTGTGGGTTCTTCATCCTAAATCCGGCAGTGAAAACATTGAGGTTTGCCTGGACCGGCGGGGGCG
>CAMDKT010000105.1 GCA_945900935.1 Candidatus Sulfopaludibacter sp. SbA3
CGCCGATCGTGCCGGCGGCTTGCGGCATCTGTTTGCCGGCCAGTTTGACGAGCGCCGGCTTGTGCTCGAACAGGTCCATTTGGCTGACGCCGCCTTCCATGAAGAGGAAGATGCAGCGTTTGGCCTTGGCTGGAATGTGGGCGGGTTTGATGCCGAGCGGCGCTTCGGCGGCGAGCATATCCTGCAGCGCCAGGCCGCCAAGGCCGAGCCAGGAGTTATTGAGAAAATTACGGCGGTTAATTATCGACATGCAGTTACTCCACAAACAGGAATTCGTTGGAATTTAGGAGCACGCGGCACAGGGCGTCGAGTGGTCCGGGAAAGGAAGCGAAGCGGTCCGTTTCTTCGGGCGTCGGCGCGCGGTGCAGAATGCGTTGGAACGCGGCGCGGACTTGAGCGGGTTTGGCGTCGCCGGCGTCTTTGATCAACAGCGCGGCGAGGTGTTGCGACTCCTCATGAATCAGGTTGCCGTTCATGAGCGACAAGGCTTGGAGCGGTGTGGTGGTGGCGCTGCGGCGATCGCAGGATTCCGAGAAGACGGGCGCGTCGAAGGCGGCCATCATGGGCAGCGGCATGGAGCGGCGTTGGAAGGTGTAGATAGACCGGCGGCGCATGTCGGATTCGTCGGCGTTGGTCTCCCACATCAGCGCGCCGCCGCGGCCGTAGCGGGCGAAGTCGGCCAGATCGGCGGGCAGGGCAGGGAAGACGCTGGGGCCGCCTCGGGCGGGGTTCAGGCGGTTGCTGAGGTACAGGATTCCGTCGCGAATTTCTTCGGCTTGGAGGCGTCGGCGCGGGAAGCGGGAGTATGGTTTGTCGTCGTTCGGATTTTCCGCGGCTTGGCGATAGGTCGCCGATTGCAGAATCAGTTTGTGCATCGCCTTCACGCTCCAACCGGATTCGATGAATTCATGCGAGAGCCAATCGAGCAGTTCCGGGTGCGTGGGGCGTTCGCCGTTGACGCCGAAATCACTGGGCGTGGCGACGATGCCGGTGCCGAAGTGATGCTGCCAAATGCGGTTGACCATGACACGCGCGGTGAGCGGGTTGTCCTTATTGGCGATCCATTTGCCGAGCGTCAGACGCCAGCCGCGGGTAGGGAACTGGCGGTAGCGATCCTGTTCGATAACTGCACTTTCGGTGTTGCCGGTGATGGCGGTGAGGAAGCCGGCTTCGACGGGTTCGGCGGGCTGGCGATAATCGCCGCGCGTGAGGACGCGAGTGGGGGCGAGGTAGGGGCCGTTGGGCGGGCCGGAAACGTTTTTAACCGTGAGCGTGGTGGGCTGCCAGCGGCTGAGACGGCGGCGGTACGTGTCGATGATTTCCGAAAGTTCCTTGTGGCGGTCCCGCTCTACAGCGGTGAATACTTTCGAGGTTTCGCGGGCAATTTCGGCGCGGAGTTCGGTGACGCCGAGCACGTCAAAACGCTTGGCGATCACGGTGGGATCGGCTTCGCGCAAACGCTTGAGTAGCGCGACTTCGTAAGCGTCCAGCGCGTCCTTCTCTTCGCTGTCCTGCGTGCGGTCGGCGTCTTCCTTTAGCCCCGCGTGGCGCAGGCGTTCGGCGGGCGTGAAGATCGCGCTGTCCTTGCGGCGCATCTCCAAGCGCAGATCGTCAACACCCAATGGCTTAGAAGCGGCGGCGGTTCGCCGGCCGTCGCGGAATTTGGGCAGCAGATCCGCTTCCATTTTGTCGAGCGCCTTGCGCTCCGCGCCATTCTTCAGCAGCGCTTGCAAATCCTTTATCTGTGCGTCGGCGCGTTGTTTGAACTCTTCGTCCTTATACGGCACTTCCACGTTTTCCACTTGAATCGCGTTGAAAAACGCCTGGAAACGGTAGAAATCCTTCTGGGGAATGGGATCGTATTTATGATCGTGACAGCGGGCGCAGCCGACCGTCAGGCCGAGAAAAACGGAGGCCGTGGTGCTGGTCACCTCGCTCAAATAATTCTGCCGGACTTCGTCGGCAACCAGATTCGACCGGTCCCACGGAGCGAGCCGCAAGAAACCAAGCGGAACGTGGCCCTGCACTTCGGGCGCATAGTTATTGCGCGTCTTGGAATGTTCATCGCCGCCGGCGAGTTGCTTCAACACGAAGCGGTCATACGGCATGTCCTGATTCATCGCGTCGACGACCCAGTCCCGATAACGCCACGCATTGCCAATGGCGCCATCGCCTTCCAAACCCGAAGTCTCGCCGTAGCGGACGAGATCCAGCCAATGGCGGCCCCAGCGCTCGCCGTAGCGCGGATCGCTCAGCAGTTTTTCGATCAGATTTTCATAAGCTTTGGCGGAGTTGTCGGTGATAAAGGCATCGAGTTCGGCGGGTGTCGGGGGAAGGCCGATCAGATCGAAATAGACGCGCCGGGCCAGCGTGTTTTTGGCGGCCGGAGCTGCTGGCGTCACGCCTTTTGCGAGGATGAAATTGTCGATGGCGTTCTTCGCGACGGCGGCGTTGCCAATCGCCGGCACGGCTGGTTTCACAGGCTTTTCGTAAGGCCAGCGCCAATCGCTTTTGGCTATCGCCTTGTCCTCGGGAAGCCCTTTGATCCAAGTCTCGACGGAGGCGATTTCTTCGGCGCTCAGTTCGCCGCCCAATGGCATACGCGGTGCCAGATCGCCCTTGATCATCTGCAGCAGCGGACTCTTCTCCGGATGGCCGCCGACCACCGCCACGCCGTGCTTCTTCCCGCCCTTGCGAATCGTCGCAAAATCCGTTACGACAAAATCACTCGCTTTTGTTTTTTCGCCGTGGCACGAGACGCACTTCGCCGTCAGCACCGCCGGCACCGGAACAGCGTGGGTAGTGAAAGTAAAAACGAAAGCACCGAGAAAAAGCCGCGTCCACATATCAGGATTATATAGGAACTCTAACTTGAATTAACGCTTCTTCTTTTTTCTCCCTGGTTGGGGCGGCTGCCAAATTCCGAATTGCAGCGACTTGGCGGCCGCGTCGACGCGGTACAAAACAACGCGAACCTTCTCGCCGATTGCGTACTCGCGGCGCGAGCGTTCGCCCACCATACGCCGCGCGTTGTCATGGAATTTAAAGTGGTCGCCGGGCAGCGTGTCGATGGGAATCAGCCCCTCGATGAAGAGTTGTTCCAGTTCCACGAACAGCCCGAATTTGGTGACGGAGATGATCATGGCGTCGAAGTCTTCGCCGACTCGGTCCATCATGAACTGAACTTTTTTCCACTCAACCAAATCGCGTTCCGCCTCGCCCGCGCGGCGCTCCGTGAACGAGCAATCCGTGCCGATCTCCTCCATCTGTTCCTCGGTCCAGCCGGGCGACTCGCCATCCAGCAGCCGCCCGAGAACGCGATGGACCATCAAATCCGGATAGCGGCGAATGGGCGAGGTGAAGTGCGTATAGGTGTCGGCGGCCAAAGCAAAGTGGCCCTGATTTTCATTGCTGTAGCGCGCCTGTTTGAGCGAACGCAGCATCAGATAGCTGAGTATTCGCTCCTCCGGCTTGCCCTCAATTTTGCTGATCAATTTTTGATAGTTGCGAGACGTCACCACGGCGCGCTCATCGGCGATGACGATATCGCGGCGCACTTTGCGGCCATCGCGGCGCTTGTCAACGACGCCGAACTTCTTCACCGGCAGCGCGCCAAACGCCAGTGTGTAGCCGAACTGTGAGGCGATCTCCTCGAAATCGTGCACCTTTTTCACATCCGGAATTTCGTGAATGCGATAGAGCGAGGGCGCGTTGGCATGGGCGATGTGCGCGGCCACGGCTTCATTGGCGGCGAGCATGAACTCTTCAATAATCCGATGGGCGATGTTGCGGGCCGCGCGCGCGACGCCGGTCATCAAGCCATTGGCGTCGAATTCGATGAGCGATTCCGGCAGGTCAAAATCGATGGAACCGCGCTTGGTGCGTTTGCGATTCAGGATCAATGCGAGTTCGCGCATGTTCTCAAAGTGCGGAATCAAAGCGGCGTAAATGGTGCGTTCGGCCGCGTCGCCTTCCAGAATTCGATGCACCGACGTATAGGTCATGCGCGCCGCGGAGCGAATGATGCCGCGGCAGAACGATTGGCTCACCACGTCGCCGGCGTTGTCTAATTCCAACTCCGCCGACATCACCAGCCGGTCTTCATTGGGCCGCAAAGAACAGAGTCCGGTTGACAATTCGTGCGGCAGCATCGGCACGGCGCGATCGGGAAAATAAACGCTGGTGCCGCGGAAAAGCGCCTCTTTGTCGATGGAGGAATTGGGGCGCACGTAGTGGCTGACGTCGGCGATGTGGACGTCCAATCGCCAGTTGCCATTGGGGAGCCGTTCCACGAAAACAGCGTCGTCGAAATCGCGCGCCGTCTCGCCGTCGATGGTGACGATGGGCAATTCGCGGAAGTCTTTGCGCCTGGCGATTTCCTTGGCGGGGATCTCCGCTGGAATCGCCTGCGCCTGCGCGATGGCCTCTTCGGGGAACTGGTGCGGCAGATGATGTTTGCGAATGATGATCTCGACATCGATGCCGAAATCGCCGGGCTGCCCCAGGATTTCAATCACGCGGCCCACGCCGTCTTCGCCATCAGCGGGGAACTCGAGCAACTCCACGTTGACGATCATCCCGTCCATCTCTTCGGCGCTGGAGACGTTAATCGACTTGGTCCCGATGCGATCCTCGGACTTCGGCGCGGCGGGCAACTCCATGCCTTCGGGAATGTAGATCCACTGCTGCAACCGGTCGTCGTTGGGCTTCACCCAGTTGCCGCGGCGGCGCACGCGGAACTCGCCCACCACCGTCGCATGAGCGCGGTTGAGGATCTTCAGGATTGTGCCTTCGGCCTTGCCATCGGGCTTCACGAAGGTGATCTGCGCCAGCACGCGGTCGCCGTGCATGGCCGGTGAAATCGATGACGGCGGGATGAATATATCGCCCGCGATGTCCGCCACTTTCTGCAACGGCACGACGAAGCCAAAGCCATCGCGGTGGACAGAAAGCCTGCCGACGATGAAATCTTTGGAATGCGAGGCGGAGACAAAATGGCCGCTGCGATACTCGACGAGTAGGCCCTTATCCACCATGCCATTCAGCGCGTTTTCCAGGCCTTCGCGCTTGTCGCCATGCGCGCCGAGTTCGCGCAACAGATTCTTGAAACTCGCCTTGGCATGGGGCATCTGCCGGATGCGGTCGAGGATTTCGCGGTCGGAAAGATGGAATGAAGAGTCTTGCACTGCTAAAGTACAGTCTCACATGGTATTCAGTAACGTTCCAATTAACATTCCCAAAG
This sequence comes from Candidatus Sulfopaludibacter sp. SbA3, assembly GCA_945900935.1. Classification (GTDB taxonomy): domain Bacteria; phylum Acidobacteriota; class Terriglobia; order Bryobacterales; family Bryobacteraceae. The sequence goes on from CAMDKT010000105.1 coordinate 5,243, forward strand.
ACGCCAACATCATTTTTGGCCAATCGCATTTCATCAAGACGGTGGAAGATATTTACGAGGCGATCGTCAACACGAATCCAGCGATCAAATTCGGAGTCGCCTTCAACGAAGCTTCGGGACCGTGCCTGACGCGCGCCGATGGCAATGACCAGGAAATGATCCAGTCGGCGATTGAGAATTTGCAGAGCCTGGGCTGCGGCCACACGTTTCTGGTGGTGCTGAAGGGCGGCTTCCCGATCAACGTTTTGGGACGTATCAAGGACGTTCCGGAAGTCGTGAATATTTTCTGCGCCACGGCGAATCCGGTGGAAGTGGTGATTGTGACCACTGGTCTGGGCCGCGGCGTGATGGGCGTGATTGACGGCTCCAAGCCGCGCGGTGTGGAAACACCGGCCGATGTGGTTGAGCGCAAGGAGTTCCTGCGCAAGATCGGATACAAACGATGATCGCCTCCGTTGCTGAACTCGAAGAGCTGTTGAGCCGGCCGTCGGAGGCGGATCGCGAGGCGATGGCGGCATTAAGCGGCGACCTGCTGATCCTCGGCGTGGGCGGCAAGATGGGGCCGACGCTGGCGTTGCGGGCCCGTCGCGCCGCGCCCGCTGGCAAGCGCATCATCGCCGCCGCGCGTTGGACCGAACCGGGCCTGCGGGAGCAGTTGGAGCACGCGGGCATTGAATGCCTGAAGGCTGATTTGCTGGATCCGGCGCAGTTGGCGGCGTTGCCGGATGCGGAGAATGTACTCGCCATGTTCGGCCGCAAATTCGGATCCACGGAAGATCCCACACTGACTTGGGCGATGAATGTGTACGCGCCGGGAATGGTCTGCGAGCGCTACAAGTCGTCGCGCATCGTCGCGTTTTCCAGCGGCAACGTGTACGGCTATTCGCACGTCGCGCGCGGCGGCAGCGTGGAGACGGACGAGACTTTTCCCGTTGGCGAGTACGCCTGGACCGGCCTCGGCCGCGAGCGTATTTATGACTACCATTCGCGCCGCAACGGCACGCCCACCATGCTGCTGCGGCTCAACTACGCCATCGACCTTCGCTACGGCGTGCTGCTCGATATCGGCACGCGCGTGTTCGAACGCAAGCCCGTCGATCTGGCCATGGGCGCGGCCAATGTGATTTGGCAAGGCGACGCGAACTCCGTTGCGCTGCGGGCGTTCCCACATGCCACAGCACCGGCCAGCATCTTGAACCTTACCGGCCCGGAAACGCTCAGCGTCCGCCGCATCGCCGAGACCATCGGCCAGCATCTCGGCATCAAGCCCGAATTCACCGGCGCTGAATCGACAGACGCGTTGCTCAACAACGCGCAGCGCTGCCATCGTCTGTTCGGCTACCCGGCGGTAACGCCGGACGAAATGTTGGAATGGACCGCCCGATGGATCGCCTCCGGCGGAACAACTTTGAACAAACCAACCCACTTCGAAGCGCGCGATGGCAAATTCTAAAGCACTGGCCCGATTTCACCAGGGGACAGTGATCCCCGCGCACCCATTGGCATTGACGGCCGGGCGAAAGCTCGACGAGCGCCGCCAGCGGGCATTGACGCGCTATTACCTCGATGCGGGCGTCGGCGGCGTGGCCGTCGCCGTCCACACCACGCAGTTCGCCATTCGCGAGCAGGGGCTGCTGGAACCCGTGCTCACATTGGCACGCGAGGAAATGCGGGCCGATGACGTCATCGCCATCGCGGGCATTTGCGGGCCTACGAAGCAAGCGGAGCGCGAGGCCGCCTTGGCGCGCGATCTCGGCTACGACGCGGGCCTGCTGAGCCTCGCCGCGCTCGTCAACGCCAATACGCGCAAGCTCATCGAACACGTGGAAGCCATCGCGGAGATCATCCCCGTCATCGGCTTCTACTTGCAGCCCGCCGTGGGCGGCCGCGTGCTGCCCTACGAATTCTGGCGCCAATTCGCCGAAGTGCAAAACGTGATCGGCATCAAGATGGCGCCCTTCAACCGGTATCAAACCATCGACGTTATTCGCGCCGTCGCCGATTCCGGGCGCGACGACATCACCCTCTATACCGGCAACGACGACAACATCGTCATCGATCTCCTCACGCCGCACCACTTCAACCATCGAGTGATTCGTATCAAGGGCGGGCTGCTGGGCCATTGGGCTGTTTGGACGCGCCGCGCCGTCGAACTCCACAACGATCTGCAGACCGTAACCGAGGCGCACCTCGCCAAGGCCATCGCCGTCACCGATTCCAACGCTGCGTTCTTCGACGCCGCGAACGGCTTTCACGGCTGCATTGCCGGCCTGCACGAAGTGCTTCGGCGTCAAGGTTTGCTCGAAGGCATCTGGTGCCTGGATCCAAACGAAGGTCTCGGCCCCGGCCAACTCGACGAGATCAATCGCGTCTACGCCGCCTACCCGGAATTGAACGACGACGCTTTCGTCAGCGAAAATCTTCACCGGTGGTTAGAATAGTTCGCATGTCTGATCAACGGCCTCTTGGTTTCAACACCCGTAGCTTGCACGCCGGCTACTCCCCGCAAAGCGCCCTGAACGCGCGCGCGGTACCCATTTTTCAAACCACGTCGTTTACCTTTAACGATTCCGAACATGCCGCGAATCTCTTCGCGTTGAAAGAGTTCGGCAACATCTATACGCGGATCATGAACCCGACGACGGATGCGCTGGAGCAGCGCGTGGCGTCTCTCGAAGGCGGCGCCGGCGCGCTTGCGCTCGCCTCCGGGCAGGCCGCGCAGTTCCTCGCCTTGACGAGCCTGCTCGAATCCGGCGATCATATTGTGGCATCCAGCACGCTCTACGGCGGGACGTACACGCAGCTCGATGTCTCCCTGCGCCGCATGGGATACGACGTTACTTTTGTCGACCCGGACGAACCGGAAAACTTTCGCAAGGCGCTGACGCCGCGCACTCGCGCCATCTACGGCGAGACGATCTCCAATCCGCGCGGAAATATTCTCGATCTGGAAGCTGTGGCCAACGTTGCCAAAGAAGCCAACGTGCCGCTGGTCATCGACGACACGTTCACCTCGCCCTACCTCTGCCGGCCGATTGAACATGGCGCCAACATCGTCGTGATGTCGCTCACCAAGTTCATGGGCGGCCACGGAAATTCCATTGGCGGCGCGATCGTCGATGGCGCAAACTTCGACTGGAGCAAGTCCGCGCACGGGTTGTTGAACAAGCCTTCGCCGGCCTATCACGGCTTGGTGTTCAGCGAACTTCCTGGCGGTTTGAACGCGATCGCTTTCATCCTGCGCGCCCGTGTGGAAGGCTTGCGCGACATCGGCCCGTGCATCAGTCCATTCAATTCATTCCTCTTGATTCAAGGCATCGAGACGCTCGGGCTGCGCATGGAGCGCCACGTCGCCAACGCGCAGGGCACCGCTGAATTCCTGGAGAATCATGATCTCGTCAAGTGGGTGAAGTACCCCGGTCTGAAGTCGAGCCCGTATCACGCGTTGGCGAAAAAGTATACGCCGAAAGGTCCCGGCGCGGTCTTCAGCTTCGGGATAAAAGGCGGCTACGAGGCGGGCCGGAAGTTTGTCGACAGCATGAAGCTGTTCTCGCATCTGGCCAACGTGGGCGACGCGCGCAGCCTGGTGATCCATCCGGCTTCGACGACCCACCAACAGCTAAGCCCGGAGCAGCAAGCCTCTGCCGGCGTCGAGCCCGACATGATCCGGCTCTCTATCGGCATTGAGGATCTGGAAGATATTCTGTGGGATATCGAACAGGCGCTGCAGGCCAGCCAGGGCTAATAGAGCAAAGCGCGAGGCCCTTGGGCGAAGGGCCTCGCGCCATTCCATTACGCTTTTGCGCTCATTTGCGCGAAACGCGCCTGCATCGCCAAAGTCAGGTGGGGAACAATGCCAAGCTGCCGTTCCACGAGCATCAACTGGCCGCGGTGGTGCATCTCGTGTTCCTTGGCGCCCATCACGCCTTCCAGGCGCGACTTGGGCGGCTGCCCGCCGGGGTGACCGACTTCCACCGCCAGAAATTCATCGGAGAGTCCGCCGAGGAAGGACGCAAAGTTCTCTCCCTCCGTACGCAGCAATTCGACAACTTCGGCCTTGGTCCGGGGCGTCTGCTCCTCGGCGGCGTTGCCCATGAACAACGTCATGAAGTCGAAGCCTTCGAGAGTTGTCAATTCGGCCTTGTTGATAGCTTGCCAAATGCGAGGCCCAACAGCGATATGGACCAGCAATTGCGCCACAGTGCGGACACCGGGGGCGGATACGAATCCATATTGATCTTCAGGAATATCTTCCGCAATTTGAATCGTGTTCTTGCGGACGGTGCGAAAACTTGCCGCGAGTTGCGCGGCACCATAAGTAGACATACCTGTCAGCTTAGCAGCGCCGACCGGTATATCCTCAAAGCAGATGAAAAGTGTCGCGAGCCTTATGGACGCGCTCGAAGCTCAAATGCAAAAAGTGGCGGAATCGCCCGGTGTTGACGCTGTTCACGATCTCCGCGTCAGCGTTCGGCGGGCGGCTGAAGGCCTGCGCATCTTCACGCCGGAAGCACGCAAGCTGCGCAAGGAAATTAAGGCTATCCGAGAGTACGCCGCCAACGTTCGAGACCGCGACGTGACGCGTCAATTGCTCCGCCGCCATCGTCTGCCCGCGACGGACCCGGCCTGCGTCTATCTCCAAGGCCAACGCGATCTCGCCGCTTCGCAGCTCCAATCCTTTCTGGCCGAGCGGCTCCGCAAGAATCGTCCGGCCCGCTGGCGACGCTGGCTCGCGGAGGCTTCATAAATTTGGAATCCCTCGTTGAAAACTTCTTCCGTATCGGAAAGAAGGCATCGGGATCGAAAGACCAGGCAGAGTTACACGCCTTCCGCATCGCCGCCAAACGGCTCCGTTACACCATCGAAATCCTCGACCCAAAGGGCGGAAACGGATGGCTGCGCCGATTGAAGATCGTGCAGGAGCATCTCGGCCAAATGAACGATGCCTTCGTCGCTGAACGGTACCTGCGCAATCTGCCGAGCCGCTCCACGCAAGCGCGAACACTCCCCTCCAAACTCCACGCCGAGGCCCTCAACCACATCTCCAAATTCCAAAGTACGTGGCAACGCCGCTTCGGCCCAAGAACCGAAAAGGCCTGGATTACCTGGGCGCGCCAACTCGAGCAATAACGCCCACGCCCGGCCGCGACGGCAGCACCAGCTTCCCATTCACCACTCGAACCCCGTCATACGGATCGTTCCGGATCAACAGATTCCCATCCAAATCGGCAAAGTCAATTAACGGGGACAACTGCGCCGCCGCCGTGATAGCCAAGGAACTCGACACCATGCAGCCCACCATGACTTTCAGGTTCAACGCCCGCGCCATCTCGATCATCCGCATTGCCTGACGCAAGCCGCCGGCCTTACCCACCTTGATATTCACGCCGTCGAAGTACGGCGCGATGCGCGGAAGGTCCTCGGGATGCAAACAACTTTCGTCAGCGAAAATCGGCATCTCCACGCGTTTGCGGATCTCCCCTGTCTCCGTCAGCATCGCCGCCGGCAAAGGCTGCTCAATCAACTCCACGCCCTGCTTCTCCAGCCATTTGATCTTGCGGATGGCCTCGTCGATGGACTTCCACCCTTCATTGGCATCCACGCGCAGAGGCTTCTTTGTCTCCGCGCGCACGGCTTCCATCACTTCCTCGTCGTTCGTCAACCCCACCTTGATCTTCAACACCGGATAGGCCGCCGCCTCGCGCACTTTCCGGCGAATCACTTCCGCCGTGTCGATGCCGATGGAAAACGTCGTCAACGGCGCGTCGTTGCGATCCAGGCCCCACATCTTCCAAAGCGGTACGCCCAATCGTTTCGCCGCCCAGTCGTGCAAGGCGATATCGATGGCCGCCTTGGTTGCCCAGGCACCGTCCACCTTTGCAAACACTTGGTCCAACAGCTTCGCATACTGTGACGGATCGGCACCGGCGAACAGCGGCTTCAACCCCTCGACGATCTGTATGCCAGCCGCGGCCGATTCGTTATAGCGGACAATCGGCGCGCCCTCACCGATGCCGGTGATGCCGCCGCTGGCCACCGTCACGGCCAGCGTCTCGCGGTATTCGCTCGACGACATCACGGTGGTCCAGGTATTCACCAGGTCCAGCCGCATGGAACGCGCCGAGATTGTCGACCTGGGCGCGACTGCCGCCAAGCCCATTGCCAAACAATCCCGGCGTGTCATATCACTTACTGGATCGACTTGACGCCGTATTGCGCGAACGCATTCTTCAGGTCGTTGGAGATCGCCTCAGCGTTGCGGCCTTCAATCTGGAAACGGTGCATCATGTACACAGGATTGCCGTCCTGAAAAATGGCGAACGCCGGCGACGATGGCGGGAAGCCGACCAGCAGTTCCCGCACCCGTGCCACCGCTTCCACGTCCGCGCCGGCGAACACTGTCACAGCCCGGTCCGGTTTGACTTCCGATTCCAACAAGGCCTTCACCACGCCCGGCCGGGCCTTACCCGCCGCGCACCCGCACACGCTGTTGACGATCATCAAAACCGTGCCGCTGCCCGGCGCCACCGCGGCGTCCACCGCTTCCGGCGTCCGTGTTTCTTCCACGCCATTCGCCGTCAGGTCTTCTCTCATGATCGCAATCAGTTGTTCAGGATAACGCATACTTCTAATATACCGCCGCGCCAACGGCTCAATTCCACTATTCGTAGACCGGAGTGGTGGAAATGCACCATGGCCGTCAATTCATAAGTGATTGATACGGTGAGAGATGTAAATTGGCCCTCGGTATGCAGATAAAGAGGCGGGAGCACACCACCATGAAACGCACTACACTCGCAGTACTCATGCTTACCCTCGCCGCGGCTTACCCGTTAGCGGCGCAGGATGCCAATTCCTCCAGCCGCGGCGTCGCCCGTCTCAGTTTGCTGGCCGGCGAGGTTTCGGTTCGACGCGGTGACGCTGGAGAAGTCGTTGCGGGCGCCGTGAATTCGGCTTTGTTGGGTGGGGAGCAGGTCCTGACCGGCGACGGAGCGCGCGCCGAAATACAGTTTGACTATGCCCACTTCGCCCGCCTGTCGAGCAACGCAGAGTTGCGGCTGGCCGACATCGAAAACCGCAAATATCTGGTTCGTTTGGCGCGCGGCACCATGAATTTCCGCGTGCTGCGGACGAATGACG
>CAMDKT010000106.1 GCA_945900935.1 Candidatus Sulfopaludibacter sp. SbA3
CAGGGATGCGACCCGAGCGCCGCTTCGAGGGCTGGAATAGCAAGGGACGGCTTCCGAGCCGAGGCCGTCCCAACTCTCAATTCAGACCCGTCAGACATTAGCTTATTGAAAGCCAAAAATGGTCTTGACAATGGGGTCCACTTTACCACTCTTCCCAGTCTGTCTCATTGGGCAACGCGCTATCCGGCGTGACATAAGAGTGTCCGATTCGGAATTGGGGCCCGAGAGACACGCAAGATGCAATTTCCTCGTTCAACGCGCCAATCGATTTTTCGATACGGACGATCAGATCCGCCATCAAGCCCCGCTTTGCGCACCAATCGCGCCATGCTTGGCCGAGATTTGGGACGAGGTCGACGAAGGCGAAGCGGCGGCGGAGAGCCAGGTCAACGATAGCAAGAGAGCGATCCGCTACGTTCATAGTACCGATCACAAAGAGATTTTCAGGTACGTGGACGCCACGCTCACCGGGCTTTCGATAGGAGAGTTCAATGGACTCGGAGGATCGCCGTTTGGTGTCTTCGAGGAGAGTAAGCATCTCGCCGAAAATCTGCGCAGGATTACCCCGGTTGATTTCTTCAATGACGAGCACGAAGGAGCGATTGGGCTCGCTGGCGGCAGCTTCGATGCACTGCAGGAAGATTCCATCGACAAGCGCAAGGCGGCCCTCTCCGGCCGGCCTGTAGCCGCGGACAAAATCTTCATAGGCAAGGGACGGGTGAAACTGGACGACACGTAGGCGAGAGTTAATGGACTCCCTGTCATTTGCTCCGACCATTGCGAATCCAAGGCGTTTAGCGAGCCAGGTTTTGCCTGTTCCAGGCGGGCCTTGGAGGACCAGATTCTTTTTCGCGCGCCAGCGGGAAAGGATTGCTTCCAACTCGGCGTGAGACAAGAAACAGCCCTCGGCAATGATATCTGCAACGGTATAGGATGGCTCGTCGGGTGACTCCAATATCTCGGACTCCTCAACAGCCAGTGGAATATCCGGACTAACCGGTACTGACTGATCCCCGTACTTGTTCCGCCAATAGGGTTGTGCAAGAAACCAAGCGTAATCCTGGGGAACACCGCGAAAGGTAAAGTCGACCAAACGGCGAGCCCCCTCACTCCCCGGGTCGGCGGCAACCACGGTCTTGAGATAGGTGTAGAAGTACCAGTCGCGTGGCGAGAAAGTAGGATCCCAGGCCACGCGAACGCTCATGCGGTCTGGGTTTGTTCCAAGGACCGTCCCAGTCGCCTTGATTCGCATTGCGGCAACGGGTTGGCCGCCGACATTGAAGGGCAGCCGTTGGCGCTGGACAAAAGCAGCCTTTATCGCAATGCGATCCCCCGGCGACATCTGACAGGGCAGTTTGAGAAATTGGTTTTTCGATCCTATCCCCCAAATGCCTTCAGCCAGGAAGCGGGCCAACCGATCGTCGTCCTTATCCCATTGCGCACCGGCGAACCAGTACGAGATATCCTCGTCGGCCTGATTGTCGATTTCTGGCGCGGGGGCTGTGCTTTCTTCCTCAGTTGTTATCGAACGGTTCGCATCGCGCACACGGATATATAGTTTCCAGGTGGATTCGGGATTCAGTTGTGTGCCGAGGCCCTCCGAGGTTAGGCCCCACAACCCGCGCCGAGGAGAGTCGATCAGCATCGCTTTGGCGAGGTAGAAACGAGCCCAATGCACGTCGTTTTCGAAAATCGACTGCTTGCCGTTCTGAATCAGGCGTGTCAGATCGTCCGCGGATACGTCGACACGCTCGCGTATCCAAGCTCGTGCCTCAGCGGGACGCATGGGCGCAGGGTGCGTTGATCGTAACGCATCGAGCAGGAGGGGGAAGTAAGGAGTGAATCGGCTGTTTTTTGTGTCGGCCATTAAACCATTTCTCGACTTCGAGTATGTCAGAGGCGGAAACGACTTGGTTTAGTTGGAATACGTAATTGCTCACGCGTCGTCGATGGGCTCTACGCGCGATGAGTCCACAGATGCACCTGTTACCCGGAGCGAGGACATCGGCCTCGGTGAAATGGGGCGTTGTTGTGCCGCGGACGTCGTTCTCGTAGTCCTGTGGAGTCCGCCGGTACGGTTGAGCAAGTGGCGGATGGTGACGCAGCTTCCAATGTCGGCCAGGCGGGAATGTGTTTTTGGGCGGCGTCTGTTTCCTCCCATCGATGACGGCGAGGAGTAACGGGAACATCGTTAGTGATATTCTCGTTAATCATGAGCAACGAAATCACGCGTCGTCATTTACTGGGTGTAATCGCGGGTGCCCCGGGCCTGTTGTCCGCGCAAAACGTGAGCGGAAAGGTGAACGTCGGCTGGATCGGGGCGGGCACGCGCGGCATGCACGTCATGAAGATGATGTACCAGGCGGTGCCGGAATCTGTTGTTATCTCCGGCGTCTGCGATACCTACGCAGGCAATCTGGCGAAGGGCAAGGACCAGATTCAGACGATGGGCAAGAACACGCCGAAGACGTACATCGACTACAAGGAACTGCTGGCGGACAAGTCGATTGACGCCGTCTTCATTGCGACGCCGGAGCATCTGCATCACGAGATGACGATCGCGGCGCTGCGCGCGGGCAAGAACATCTACGTGGAGAAGCCGCTGGCCCACACGATCGAGGAAGGCCAGGATATTGTGCGGGAGGCGAAGAAGTCCGGCAAAGTGGTGCAGGTGGGCACGCAGAACCGGTCGAATTCGCTGTACCAGAAGGCCAAGGACATGGTGGCCAAGGGGATGATCGGCGAGGTCCATTATGTGCGCGCGTTCTGGTACCGGAATTCGCTGGAAGACAATCCGGCATGGCGCTATACGATTCCGGCGGACACCACGGAGGCGAACACGGATTGGAAGCGGTTCCTGGGGACGGCCAAAAGCCGGGCGTTCGATAAGCAGCGTTATCACCAGTGGAGACTGTACTGGGATTATTCGGGCGGCATCTCGACCGATTTGCTGGTGCATCAGACCGACATCACGAACTTCGTGTGCGGCAAAACGGAGCCGTTGTCGTGCATGGCGTCGGGCGGTATTTACCGCTGGGCCGGGGCGAATGACGACCGGGAAGTGCCAGACACATTGAGCGCGATTTACGAGTATCCGGACCGCTTCCACATTAACTACTCCTGCTACTTCGGCAATGAGCAGTATGGGTATGGCGAGCAGTTCATGGGCAACGAAGGGACGATTGAAGTGTTGAACCGGCAGACGCTGCGCTTCTACACGGAGAAGTTCCGAGGGAAACCGCCGGACGCGGTGAAGGCGCGGCAGGAGTTCACCGAGGACAAGCCGGGGAACGACACTCCGGCGGTGCAGGCGCACACGGCGAATTTCATCAACGCGGTGTTGGGGAAAGAGAAGGTAATCGCGCCGGTGGAAGTGGGGCAGCAAGCGGCGGTGTCAGGGCATTTGGCGACGTTGTCGTTGAAGAATAATAAAAAAGTTCTGTGGGATAGCAAGACGCAGAAGTACCGGTTCGTGTAAGGTAGATGGCTATGGTACAGAACGAGAACAACTCCAGCCGCATTGTGTTCGCGGCGATCCTGGCGATTTTTGTATATGGTGTGATTGCGGCGATGCTTGGCGTGTTGCTGGCGACGTTCCATTTGACGCCGGAGGAGAACGGGAACATCGCGCTGGCGCAGGCGATCGGCATGATCATCGCGTCGCTTTCGGCGGGACCGATCATCGACAAGCAGGGCAAGAAGCTGGCATTGGTGACGTCGCTGGCGCTGATTGCGGGCTCGCTGTTCCTGCTGCGGAGCGCGCCCGGTTATGAGACGCAGCTGCTATGGGTGTTTGTGCTGGGGCTGGGCGGCGGCATTCTGGTGACGGCGGCGAACGCGCTGGCCGGAGATGTGAATGAGGCGCAGCGTTCGTCGACATTGAACTTCCTGAACCTGTTCTTCGGATTGGGCGGGATGGCGACGCCGTTAATCGCGGCGTACCTGGTGAATAACGACGCGCAACTGTTGTGTTTGCTGGCGGCGGTGTTGGCGGCGGTGACTCTGGTGGTTCACATGACGACACCGATGCCGGGGCCGAAGGGCGGCGCGGGCGGCGGAAGCGTGCCTATTGGAGATCTGGCGAAGAATCCATCGTTGTGGCTGTTTGCGGGATTCCTGTTCCTGTATGTAGCGGCCGAGATCGGCGTGTGGAACTGGCTGGCGCAGTTGCTGCAATCGCGCGGGACGGACGCGAAGGCGGCGCAGGGGATTGTCGGCTCCGGGTTCGCATTTGGCATCCTGGTAGGCCGGGTGGTGGTGAGCCGGATTCTGATCAAAATCCCGGCGTCAACGGTGTTGCTGGCGAGCGCGGTGCTGATGCTGGTGACGACTTATGTGCTCTTGCAGACGACGGATCCGTCGATGGCATGGGGGACGGTGTTCGCGGCGGGGATAGCGATGGCACCGGTGTTCCCGACGACATTGGGAATGGTCGGCGACGCGTTTCCACGCGGGACGGCGACGGCGATGGGATTCGTGATCACGTTCGGCTGGGTGGGCCTGGCGGTGAGTTCCAGCATTATCGGGGCGCTGGGAGGGAGCGATCCGAAGCAGTTGCCGACGGCGCTGCTGGTGCTGCCGGCGGCAAGCGCGCTGATGGTGGTGATCATGCTGGTGCTGCGCGGGATGACGCCGAAGAAGGCGTAAACATTTACAGCTTCGCCGGGCGGCGTACGGCGATCTGCGGGCATTCCCAAAAGAAGCCCGGCAAGAGGCGGTTGCCAGGGTGCGCCATCGCGGGGTGGTCAGCGCGAGGAAGGAAAAGAAATGAAGATCGACCCCCAAATCCGCCATCTGACAAAGCCGGGAGCGAACCTCTTCCTGGAACGGAAGCTGCTACAGCACAGGCCGCTTCTAGCTAGGGCACGTGCCATTGGTGAGCCGGGAATGGGCGGCCCACTGGCAAGCGCACCGATCCCGCGTTTCGCCAAGTCAGTGCTTGGCTTCGTAAAGATTTCTATGGCAAGGTGCGCGCAACGAACCGGTGAGTACCTGAAATGGTAGGATTTTAGCTGCACACGGTGCGGTTTTTGGGGAGGATGGTTGAAAGTCAGAGACTTGTTGAGCCTGGTGGAGTGTGACGGATGGTGGTTGAAGAACACAGAGGGTTCGCACAGGCAGTACATTCACCCCGCAAAAAAGGGAAAGGTCACCGTCTCTGGTAGGCCTAATGACGATGTGGCCCCGAAAACACTACGATCAATTCTGAGGCAGGCAGGACTACATGACTAATCACGGATACGCGATTGTGTTGGAAAAAACGGCAACGGGATGGAGTGCTTACGCTCCAGACCTGGACGGATGTATTGCGACCGGAGCGACGCCGGAGGAGACGCGACAACTCATGAGCGAAGCTCTGGAGATGCACTTGCGGGCGATGCGTGAGGACGGCGACGAAATCCCGTCGCCTACGTCATTGGTCGATTACCTCCCGTTGGCGTCGTGAGAGTAGCTTATGAAGGGCCAGAACGAATCTAAAGCCCCGGTATGGAGCGGTGAAAGGAACATAATGCGAAACACCGCTCAAGGTCGCTAGCGATTTGGTACGCGCTGGTGATCTACCGCCCAAGATCCCTAGCGCTGCTTGAACGCGTCTGTTGGATGCCGCAACCACTATACGGAACGCTCCCCCCGATTCCAGGGAAGCTGCATTTATGGCGAGGGAGCTTGTTCAATGCGCATTGCCGCATCGCGACCATGGGGACATGGAAGTCTGGACACGAAAGAACAGAAACCTGACGCTCGTAATGCAACGGGGCTACGACGGAGAGAAGGCGATAATGTTCGGCCATCCGTCGGGGAGCATCCCGCGTCTGCCAATGTTCTGGCCTACTGGTGAGTGTTTGCGCAATCTGGCTGCCTATTCCGACGAAGCCAAACGCCTGAAAGGCTGCGTCTCGGAAACAGATCAACGACACACGGCTGCTGAAGCGGCAACGGATGGAAGCTCTGTCTGTCTGGATCACAAAACACAACTTAAAGCAGGCCGCTGCCGGGATTCTGATGGCCCCGCGCCCGCGTGTGTCCGACGTGGTGAACAAGAAGACGGCCAAGTTCACCATCGATACGCTCGTGGAAATGCTTAGCCGTGCCGGCAAGCCGGTCAGGCTGACGATCGGCTGATGAGATGATGTCGATGGCCGTGAGGTTAGACAGCCCCGCCGGGGTCATCCCAAAGGAAATTTTCCGGGCCGTTCTCGATGGCTTCGTAGGCGGCTTCCTGGGGGAACGTGAGACTACCCTGCAGATAGATGACGGCCTGGGCGGCGCGATGGAGGAGGAATTCCTTCTTGGGCTTCGGCAGTTCGCTTTTGAGAGAGCCGTCGATGGTCTGGGAGAAGGCGGCGAGGACGATGGGTTGGGTATCCTCCTTCATGGCGTATGAGCGGACGAGGCGGCCGGCCCAAATTTCCATGGAGGCAGAGGACAGGGGAGATTCACCGAGATAGATAGATAGCAGCTCCTGAAGGCGCTGGGCGGGATCGGCGCGGAAGAGGCGGCGCTTGGCTTCGACGATGAGAGCGGCGTTGGGGTAATTGTTGCGGTTGTAGTCGGAGTAGACGCGCCAGGGGAGGCCATCGGAGCCCTCAAGGTTCGGCACTCTGCCGGCGGCATCGAGAGCGGCCTGAAGGCGGCGGCCGACGGCGGTGAAATCGACTGCGAGGGCCAGAGCTTCGGCTGTTTCCAGAACCAGGGAGAAGAAGTCCATGGCGATCGGCTGAGGAAGCAAGTACTCATTGAAATAGCGAACGGCGAAGACGGCCTGATCAAGAGTTCCCACTTCGCCAATGGCTTGGAGAACGTACATGGCGCGGCGGAAGGCGCGTTCCTCGCCCTCATCGCGATTGAGGAAGCGGCTGGTGTGATCGAGGACGTCCTTGCGTTCGTAGAAGCGAAAAATGTCGACGACGCGCATCATGGCGGAGGGGGCGCAATCGGGTTTGATGTTTTCGCGGAGCCAGTAGGAGACGTACTCGGGATCAATGCCGCGCGGCGGGCGGCGGCCGGCGAAGCGGGGACCGAAGACGAACCGTTCGAGGAGTTGGGCGGCGTCGCGATTGGGCCAGCGGACGAGAGTGATGGGGATGGGAAAGATGGGCATGGGAAGTTACCAGGCCTCCATTTTGGCGGCGCCGCCGGTGCGCATGACGTCGGCGAGTCTGACGGTACGATCAACCGCGGTGGTGGTCAAATTTTGCGAAATGGTGATGAGGTACGGGCCGTCGCAAAGGCGCTTGGTAGCAGTGACGCTATTGGCGACGGAGGTGCCGCTGCCGAGGAGTTCGGTGCGATTATGATTAGCGCCGGGCTTGGTATGGACGAGGTCGCAGAGGATATGGGCGGACTCGTGCGGGGAGGTGAAGGGGAGATTGTCGCCGCCGTCGAGGACAGGGCCGCTCCTGGATGTATAGGCCATGATGGTGGAGGAGCGGAAGGGCAGCTCCGGGCGGAAGTTGACCGTGGCACCGAGGCACGGGGGGAATGCCTGGCCGCGAAGACCGGGGGTGCTGAATCCGCCTACGACGAGGCAGAACATCGCATCGTCGGTGACAGGGACGGCGCGAAGAAGGCGTTTCATATCGATGCTGAGGAAGGCGACGGAGCCGTCGACGGAGGCGTCGTCGGATTTGACGCTCATAAGATTGACTCGGGGGACATCAATGGTCATGCCGACGCCGGCGGGCCACGTGACATCAAGGAGCGTGACCCGTTCGCCATTATCGGCGGTGATCAGAAGGTCGCAGGAAGCGTTGGCGGCATTTGTGGCGCGTGGACAGAGGATCGCTTCGCCGGTGAAACCAGCGGGGAGGAACGTAATGAAAATTCCGGCCGCTATGAGGGGAGTTTCGGCGCTCGAGATGGGAGCGGTTACCGGCAGGTCGCGCGTGGCGGTTTTGATCCGAAAGCTGAGGGCGACGAAGGACCCGATGGGGAGCGGGCGCCCATGGGAGTGAGAGATGCACAGCATGTTTTCAGCGGGCGGATCGACGACGTTCATGCTTTCGAGTTTGGGCGCGACGGCGGCCTGGGCGAAGACGCGCCGGTACCACTTGAAAGTACGGCGGCGGAGGTGTTGCTTGATTACGGTTCCGGTGACGCCAGTGGGCATGGTGTCGACACCGGGGTCCTTACGAAAGGCATGAAAGTGAACGCGGACGCGTTGCCGCTCGGAACCGCCGATGTCGGCGACTTTGGTCACTTTGCACTTAGGCGAACCGGTGCAACGTTCGATTATGTAAGTGGCGCGGACCATTTGATCGAGGATTTCCACGGAGTCATTATCGGCGGCGCCGCCGGTGCCGAGGCCGTCCGCGAGGTCCGACGTAAGGAGCATTTGGCCGGCAACGGCGGCAAGGTCCTGCTCGTCGACGACAAGGCGCATGTACTTGGAGCGGAATGTATTGTCCGTCCCGGCGCTGACGACGTTGCAAACGAGGGCGTCGATTTTGCGGCCGGCATCGGTAAAGGGGGTGAAAGACGTGGCGGTAAGCTTACCGGAAATGGGGTCGGCGGTATAGCCAGGTTTCAGGGCTTCGAGTTTGACGTTTACGGAGCCGCCGGCGGAGGGGTCCCAGACTTCGACTTTGAACGTGTCCGGATCCTGGTGGCCGTCGTCGTTGAATCCGAAGCCGGCTGGGAGGGCGGCCAAGCCGGTGGCACCGCCGAGATTGGTGACGAAGTTTGAGACGTGCAGCGTGGTGGTTTCGGTGTCGTCACGGTAAGGCAGGGCGGCGGAGCCGTGGACGAATCGAATGTTGAAGGGCGGGCTGCTTTTCAACTTGAAGGTATGTTTCGTGTCGATGGCCTTGGGGAAGTCTTCGACAACGCGATCGGGGACGGTGACTTCATCGCCGTCCCGTAAATCGTGGCTAAGGAGCGCGGAGTTCTCCGGGAGGGCGCGGAGCGGTTCGCAATTCAAGAAACCCGCGTCGACCGCAATGCCGCATAGGCATTCGCCGTTCTTAGCTGTAACTTTGGTGGGCATGGTAATTTACTCGACGACCGATTTATCGCGATTGGGGAAGCGGACAGTAGCTTGGCCGGGCTGGATGCCATCGATGCGGGCGAAACCCTTTTCGTCCGTGGTGCCAGTAGCGCTGGTGCCTTCCGGAGTGATGACTTCGAAGTACTCACCGGGGACGGGAAGGTTGTCTTCGTCCTTGAGCTCGATTTCAATGTAATGTAGTTTTTCGTTCGTCTTCTCGGAGTCCGCCGGCCGGGCTACCTTGCTTGCCGCCGAGGGCGTGCCGGTGGGAGGCAACGGATGGGCGGGGGCGTTCTGGCCGCCGCCACCGCCACCACCGGAGTAAACCTTGTGTCCGGTCTGGCCGGGCATCATGGCCGCGATGATCGCCTTATACTTGGCGATAACGGCGGCGGCCGGCGCTTTGGGCGGGGCGGAAGGAGATCCGGGGCCGGAGTTGATATTCACCATGCCGCCGGTGATGGCGACTTTCGAGGAACCCTTGATGGTGACGGAGGAGGAGTCAATGACGACTTCGGATCCGCCGACCTTAAACGAGATTTTGGAACTGGCTTCGAAAAGGATTTCACTGGCTTTGACGCTCATTTTACCCGTGGTTTTTTCGGAATGGTCGGCACCGATGGTATCGTCAACGTTGCCGTCGATGGAGCGTTTCACGTCTCCAACGACCTTAGTCTGCTGGGTGCCCCCGATCTTGACTTGGACATCCTCGGTGACTTCTTCGTAGACGGATTTCTTAACCAGCCGGTGGATTTCGCTCTTGATCTCTTCGATGAGATTCCGTTCGATGTAGCGATAAACATCGCGGCCGAAGTTGCCGTGGGTGTCGTTCTTGACGCGGGTATGGTAATCCTTTTCCGCGTGGAGGAAAACGAACTCGGCTTCCTTTTTATCCTCGAACTGGAGGACGTTCAGATTATCGGTTCCCCCCTTTTCGGTGCGCGTCTGGTAACCGGACTGCGTTTTGTTGTCGGGCAGCGTCCAGGGCGGCATCATGTCGGCGTTATAGACGCTGCCGACGACGATGGGCTGATCGGGATCGCCTTCTTCGAAAGCGACGACGACTTCATGGCCGATGCGGGGGATGGAAATGAAGCCGAAGTTTTTGCCGGCCCAGGGGAACGCGCATCGAACCCAGCAGGAACTGGAGGCGTCGTACTTAATATTGCGGTCCCAAAGGAATTGAATTTTGATTCGTCCGTATTTGTCGGTGAAGATCTCCTCGCCCGGGGGGCCGACGACGACGGCAGTTTGGGTGCCGTTGACCACGGGTTTGGCGGAAACGCGTTGCGGGCGGAAGTTAAGCTCGACGGGGATGCAATTGAAGACGATTTCAGGAGCGGGCGATTCGAGATCGTCATCGCCGGCGTAACCGCCCATTTGAGGGATGGAGAAGTGGGAGCGGGTTAGGACGTAGGAGTGGTTGTCCTCGAAGTGGCGGTCGAGAGCGAACTTGAAACCCGGAGTGATGCCAAGGTAGCTGGTATAGCCGGTGATGTTGAGGGAATTGACGGCTTCCTGCTGCATGCGGATCTTGGTGGTTCGCTTGTTGTCTTCGAAAAGTTTCTGGAGTTCGGAGGTCTGGGCGCCGCCGCTGGCGGAGATGCCGTCGAAGCGTTGGGCGTAGCCGCCGGGATAGTCGTAGAGCTCCATTCGATCATTGTTGCCCACTTTGAGTTTGTGGGTGACGTCGCCGACCTGGATGGTCTCGACGATGAGATCCTGGGCTTCGAGGGATTTGTGGGGGAGTTCGAAAGAATGGTCCCAGAGCGTGGTTTTGCCGGAGCGAAGCGTTTGCGATTTTTCCCAGGCGTAGATGGTAACGACGTCTTCGACGCCGCCGATGTCGGGATCGTAGTAAAGCGTGGGGCTATGAGGAAGCTCCTTGTGAGCAGTGGGGGTGTCGGCGATCACCATGACATGGTTCGCCGCTTCGTGCTTGAAGAAGTAGAAAATGCCTTCCTCTTCCATCAGACGGGTGGCAAAATCGAAATCCGATTCGCGGTACTGGGAGCAGTAGTCGCGGGGCTCATAGGTACCCTGGAGTTCGAAAGAAACGGCGACGCCGGCGAGGACGGCTTTGAGGATGTCGGGGACGGATTTCTGTTGAAAAATGCGGCTTTGCGTGGTGCGGGTGAGGAGCCAAAAGGAGGGGACGGCCTGCAGGCTGTAGGAGGTGTTGCTATTTCCGCGGGAACCGCGGGTAACGGTTTGGACAACGCCATGAAAGAAGCGTTTGGGGGCGTTAGGATCGACGGCGTCAAGGATGACGCGGACGCAGATGGCTTGCCCGACGAGTTTGGAGAAATCGATGACTTCATCATTGGAGGCGAAGCATTCGACTCGAAAGCTGAAGAGTTGGGAAATGCCCTCCATGCCATCGATGGAACGGATGAGCAATTTGTCCTTGCCAATGGGGGTGGTCAACTCCAGGAGCCTGGATTCCTGAGTAAAGTTCGCCATTTTATTCCTCTTCTGCTTAACGCGGAATCGGGGGGCTTATACCTGCGAAGGATCCCCCGCGAGATCCCATTACGCTATCGTACTCGCTCCTGGCGATTTTGATGGCGGCAGATTGCGGGATGCGCGCAGTAAAAGGGAAAAATGAGGGTTTGGGCTAGACCTGATCGGGCGGGAGCGTGGCGGCTTGGATGCGCTGCATGCGCAGGGCGACGGTGCGGGCGTCGTCCACTTTTGATTTGGCGGTGTTCATGGCATCGCGTGCCTGGCGCATAACGTCCCCAAGGGGGCCGGAAGCGCGGCCGAAGGTATGGTCCATGATGCGCTTCCAAACGGGCATGAATGTGTTTCGGAAATTGAGGGCGAGGAGCCAGGGGAAGGCGTCGAGGTAGGCTTCGAAGACGAGGGCGTTGGCCGCTTCGCATTGTTGGCGAATGCCTTCGAGGGCGACGTTCAAGCGCCGGAGGCCTTGTTGGTTGAGTTCGTCGAGTCATTTATCCTAAATTCGGCAGTTCGCCCCCGCCAGTTCAGGCCAACCGCAATGTTTTCACCGCCGCCGCGATGTGCCGCGCCATCACCCGGCGGGTGAAGCGCGGAGCAGTTGCGACGAACAATAGATGCGGGCGTCCTACGCCATTTCGGCCGGCTCAACCGCCGGATTTAGGGTGATGGAGCGAATGAGGAGGGTGTCTTTCCCCAGGGGAGTGAGGAGATCGAGGAGGCGCAGTTCGTGCGAGGTCTTTGCCATTTGATTGAGAACGGGTCCCCGCGTCCTTATTCTAGTTCGCGTTCAAGATGAGACTAATAGTGCTACCTTTTCTTCATGGCAAGACCACGAAGAATCGACGAGCATGTAGTTGCGTCCGCACGACAGGTCGTGCAGCAAACTCAGGACATCAGGGAGTTTCGGCAGGCCTTGGCG
>CAMDKT010000107.1 GCA_945900935.1 Candidatus Sulfopaludibacter sp. SbA3
CTCGACTTCCCCCATGTCGGGCAGGTCTTTAGGATCGAGCGCGAGTCGATCAACAAAAAGACCGGCGCGCAGAGTCGTGAGATCGCATTGGGGATCACGAGCCGCACACCGCAAGAGGCTTCGCCGAAACGCGTACTGGCCGTCAACCGCGGGCATTGGAGCATCGAAAGCGTTCATTACATCATCGACTGGAACCTGCGATGAGGATCGCAGCCGAATCCGAACCGGCTACGGCCCCGAAAACATCAGCCGCCTGCGTCGCTTTGCGGTGGGCATCCTCAAGTCATTTCAGAAGCGCACTCAATCCATCTCCGAAATGATGCGGAAACTCTGCTTCCGGACCCGTCTCGTCTTCGACTACCTGCGGATGACTCAAAATTCGAGCGCCCGGGGATTCGCACATTGAGAACAAATTTACCGTGCGCTATGCCCCCACCCGCCCGCCTTCTCAGCCTCGACGCCTACCGCAGGCTTATCATGCTCATCCTCGCCGGCAATGGCTTCGGCCTCGGCGTCCTGCAAGCGTACCCCAACTGGGCCTGGCTCGCCGCTCAATTCGACCACGCCGCCTGGGAAGGCTGCACTTTCTGGGATCTCATCCAGCCCGCTTTCACCTTCATGGTCGGCGTTGCCATGCCCCTCGCCTTCGCCCGCCGCCAAGCCAATGGCGCTACCTCAAAACGGATGTTCAAACACGTCCTCTGGCGAGCGTTCCTGCTGATCCTGCTCAGTAACATCTACTCCAATTGGGCCTCCACGAAACCGCTGAAATTCCAGCTCATCAACGTTCTTAGCCAAATCGCCATCGGCTATGTCCTCTGCTTCTTAATCACCCGTCTGTCGTTCCCTAAACAAGCGATAACCGCCGCCGCCATCCTCGCCGGATACTTGGCGCTCTACCTGACCTTCCCCAGCCCCAACGGCCCCTTTGCCCAATACGGCAACGTCGGCACCGTGCTCGATCTCAACATCCTCGGCTACAACTATTCCGGCTACTACACCACACTCAACGCCGCCGGCAACGCGATCACCATCCTCTTCGGCTGCTGGACCGGCCAACTCCTCCCAACCTCCGTATCCCATACCCAAAAACTCAAGATCTTCGTCGCCTCCTCCGCCGCCTGCTTCGCTCTCGGCCTCGCCCTGCAGCCCGTCAACCCCATGGTCAATCGCCTCTGGACCGTCTCCTTCACCTTCTTCAGCGCCGGCTGGGTCATCGCCATTTTGATCGCCTTTTACTGGATAATCGAAGTGAAGTGCCGCAAGAAATGGGCCTTCCCGCTAACCGTCGTCGGCATGAACTCCATTTTCATTTACTCCCTCGGCCAGATCGGCCTCAAGGCCTGGCTCGACCGCGGCCTCGCCGCCTTCACCGGCAAATTCTCAGCCCTCGGCGACCTCGGCGTTATCCCCCACCAGATCGTCGTCCTCGCCTTCATGTGGTATGCCTGTTACTGGCTCTATCAACGAAAGATATTTCTGAAAATCTAGCATGACACGCCGCCACATCCTCGCCGCCTTCGCCCTCATCGGCGCTGCCCAACGCCTCAAAATTCAGAAACTGACGACCCGCAAACACTCCATCGGCAATCGCGATTATCTGTTCCTCGAAATCGAAACCGATGGCGGCATCACCGGCCTCGGCGAAGGCTCCGTTTCCGGCCGCGTCGATGTCGTCGAACAAGCCATCCAGTTCTACACGCCCTATCTCACCGGCAAGGACCCGGCCGGCATCGAAGAGCACTGGAACCGCAACTACTTCCAACTCTCCCGCTACCGCAACGGCCCCGTCCTCATGACGGCCCTCTCCGCCATCGATATCGCCCTTTGGGACATCCTCGGCAAACAGCTCGGCGTACCCATCTGGCGTCTCCTCGGTGCCGCCGAAGCCAAGCCCATGCGCGTCTATTACTCCCACTGGAGCCAGACGCTTAACGACCGTTCTCCCGCGAACATCGAACAACTCGCCAGGCAAACCCGCGAAGAAGGCTGGTCCTGCATCAAGTGGGTTCTCCCAAAGGGCGGCACCGAGCAGGAACGCCTCCGCCGCTTAACCGCCGAAGTCGAAGCCGCCCGCAAAGGCGGCGGACCCGATCTGGAAATCGGCCTCGAAATGTGGGAGACATTCTCCGTCCGCTCCGCTCTCGAATTCGCCCGCGCCGTCGCCCCGTTCAAACCCCTGTTTATCGAAGAACCCGCATGGCGCGAGATCCCGCACTCGCTCGGTGAAATCGCGGCGAAAAGCCCCGTCGCTGTGGCCGGCGGCGAAGGGCTCATTTCCCGCTACGAGTTCAAACAACTCCTCGACGCCAAAGGCGCGCAGATCATCCAGCCCGATGTCATCCACTGCGGCGGCATCTCCGAAATCCGCAAAATTGCCCACCTCGCCGACACCTACGGAGTCGAAATCTCCCCGCACATGTACTACGGCCCCGTCGCCCATGTCGCGTCCCTTCACTCCATGGCCGCTATCCGGAATTTCCTCATTCAGGAATGGGACGCCGGGCAAATTCCCGCCTTTAATCCACTCACCAAAAACACGTTCCCTCATGTCGTCAAAGGCGAAGTAACGCTCAACGATAAACCCGGCCTCGGCCTCGAAATGGACTGGCCCCTCTGGCAGCAACGCCATCCCTACAAAGGCGCAAGCCTTCGTCCCCCCGGCGGCCGATAATGACCCGCCGCCAGTTCCTCGGAAGCGCCGCCGCCGTTGCAATCGCCACCCGCCCGCCCAACATCAGCTCGCCAAACATCATCGTCATCCTCGCCGACGATCAAGGCTACGGCGATCTCGGCTGCTACGGCTCGCCCTACATCCGCACTCCGAACATTGACCGCATGGCCCGCGAAGGCCTCCGCTTCACCGACTTCTACGCCCAATCCCTTTGCGGACCCAGCCGCGCCGCCCTCCTCACCGGCTCCTACCCCGCCCGCAACAGCCTCAACTTCAACCATCTCCCCAAAGCCAAAACCGGCATCCACCCCAACGAAATCACGATTCCCGAACTTCTCAGGCAAAAAGGCTACGCCACCCAAGCCATCGGCAAATGGCATTTGGGCGATGCAACGGAATTTCTTCCAACGAGCAATGGTTTCGACCACTGGCTGGGCCTGCCCTACTCAAACGACATGTGGCCTTATCACCCCAAAGTCACGCGAGCCGGGCCCGAGAATGAAACCGCCAAAGCCGTCCGCGAACGCGCCGAACAAACCGGTTTCGACGGTCAAGGCCAGCACTACCCGCCCGACTGGTTCCCTCCCCTCCCGCTCATCCGCGACGAACGCGTAATAGAAACCAATCCCGATCAAACGCAGCTAACATCCAGATACACCGCCGAAGCCATCAACTTCATCACCGCCAACAAATCCAAGCCATTCTTCCTCTATCTCGCCCACTCCATGCCCCACGTTCCGCTCTTCCCCGGCAAGGCCTTCGCCGGCAAATCGCTGCGAGGCCGCTACGGCGACGTCATCGAAGAAATCGACCACGCAACCGGCCAAATCCTCAACAAACTCAAAGAACTCAAACTCGACAACAATACCCTCGTCATCTACACATCCGACAACGGCCCCTGGCTCCCCTACGGTATCGACGCCGGTTCCGCCGGTCCGCTGCGAGGCGCAAAAGGCAGCGTCTGGGAAGGCGGCATCCGCGTCCCCGCCATCTTCCGCTGGCCCGGCCGCATTCCCGCCAACACCGTCACTTCACAAATCGCCGCGACCATCGACCTTCTCCCCACCTTCGCCGCCGCCGCGCAAATCAAACTCCCGACAGACCGTACAATCGACGGCAAGGATCTCATTCCGTTATTAACCGCAACCAACAAACAAAGCCCGCACGACTACTTCTACTACTTCGACACCGCCATCCAATACACCCCCGAAACCGGTCGTCCAACGAGCAACTCAAACCTCCTCGCCATCCGTTCCGGTCGCTGGAAACTGCACTTGAACACCGGCGAACTTTACGATCTCCAATCCGACATCGGAGAAACAAAAAACGTCGCCAAGCGCCAACCCGAAATCATGCAGACCCTCAAAGCGGCGGCCACTCAGTTTCTTGCCGAACTCCGCGCCAACATCCGCCCAATCGCCGCCCAAACCGTATAATTGTTTCAATGTGGTTACGCCGGGTCTTCCTTCTGGTACTTCTGCCAGCCATCGCCCCATCCCAATCCAAACCCGCCCCGGATCAGCCCGCTGAACGCCGCCCCGATCTGAATCTGCTAAACAAAACCGACGCCGCCGCCGGCGAGTCCCCACGCAACGAGAACATTCAGTTCAACCTCATCGACAACAACGCCGTCAAAGAACTCAACATCCGTCTCGGCACCACCGCCACCCTCATCGACGAAGCCAAAGCCGACCGCTCTTACTTCGGCGCCGAATTCGGCAACCGTCCAGCCGGCCCTATTCATCTCATGCCCGCCAAGCCATCCAACTTCCATGGCAGCCTGTTCAATACCCACGGCAACAGCGTTCTAAACGCCCGCAGCTTTTTCACCGTCGGCCCGCTCCGCCCGGCTCACGATAACCAGTACGGCGTCGGCCTCACTTTCCGCCCCTGGAAGAACGCCGCCCTGACAGCCGACGCCGGCCAAAGCAAACTCCGCGGCAATGTTAACGGCAATATCGTAGTCCCAAAAGCTGACGAACGAACGCCTCGCGCCACTGACCCCGCCGTCCGCCAACTCCTCCAAAGATTCCTCGACGCCTTCCCCAAAGAACTCCCCAACCGCACCGATAGCAACGACCGCGCCCTGAACACCAACGCGCCCCAGAACATCAACGACAACACCGCCTCCATTCGCCTCGATCAAAAAATTAGTGCCAACCACCAATTGAATCTCCGCCATCAATTCACATCCCAAACCGTCGACGCCTTCCAACTCGTCGCCGGTCAAAACCCCGACACCACCACCCGCGCCCACACATCTCAAATCACTTGGAATACAACGCAAGGCGCATCTACGCACATTACGGCCACCGCTATGTTCGACCGCGTCGGCTCGCTGCTGATCCCCGAACCCAACGCCGTCGGCCCGCAAGTCAATTTCTCAAATGTGATAACAACCCTCGGGCCTGGCTCCAACATCCCCATCGACCGCGCGCAAAATCGCTTCCGCTACGGCGCGGCCCTCACCCAAACACGCGGCAATCACAACTGGTACGCCGGTGTCGATTTCAACCGTCGCCAACTCAACGGAGCCGAAGCCTCCAGCACCCGCGGCAATCTCTATTTCCGCAACGATTTCGGCCGCACGGTTATGGAAAATTTCCTTCTCGGAATCCCCAGCCGCTTCAGCGGTTCCGTCGGCAGTATTCACCGCGGCTTCCGAAATAACGAAATCGTCACCCACATCGGCGACGATTTCCGCGTCAACGCCAGAGTGTCCCTCAACTATGGCCTGCGCTATGAAATCGTCACCACGCCCACCGAAGTCAACAACCTGAACAAGCTTCCCTACGGTTGCGATTGCAATAACCTCGCCCCCCGCTTCGGCCTTGCCATCAGAACGAAACTCGGAATCGTCCGCGCCGCGTACAGCACCCACTTCGGTGAAATCTTTCCGGTGACGTTTTCTCAAATCCGCTACAACCCGCCGCTCAACACGAAGTTCGAAATCCAAGTCCCGGATCTTTTCACGCCTTTCCGGCAACTCAACCTACCCGCCGATCCCAACGCCCGCAGTACCGTCCTCGAAATTTCGCCGGACCTCGCCACCCCCTACACCCATCTCTACAGCGCCTCCTGGGAACCGGCGCTGGCCAAAAACTGGAAGCTCCAACTCGGCTACACCGGCAGCCGCGCTCACAAGCTGATGATGCTGCAGTACAACAATCGCGCCGTCCCCGTGCCCGGCGTTCCGCAAACGACAGCCACGATTACGGATCGCCGCCCCGACACCCGGTACTTCGATCTCCGCAGCACCGTCAACGGCTCGCACGGCTACTTTGACGCGGCCCGAGTGACTCTTGTCGTCCCCCGCTGGAGGGGCGCAAGCCTCGAATCCTCGTACTGGTTTTCCAAGGCAATCGATACCGGCGCCGCTTACACCAATACCGGCACCGGCGACGACGGCCGCCAAAGTCAGTCCCAAACACAGCAGAATATCTGGGATGACGTCAAAGCCGTCAGCAGCTTCGATCAAAAGCACGCGTTCCTCACCAGGGGCACTTACCAGACGCCGAGGTTCAAGCGAATCGGCCCGTGGGAATTGAGCGGCGTGTGGCTGCTCAAAACCGGCACCCCGTTCAGCATCGTCACCGGCTCGGACGCCCCCGGCTTCGGCAATGTTGACGGCGACCAAGGCGACCGTCCTAACATCGTCGACCCATCCATCCTCGGCCGCGCCATCACCCACCCCGACGTCTCCCGCCAACTTCTCCCCCGTACGGCTTTCAGCTACATCCGGCCAACCGAAAAGAGAGGCAACATCGGGAACAATACATTCCGCAAAGCAGGCATCGCCAACGTGAACGCCAGCGTGGCCAAGACGTTCGCCATCGGCGGAGATCGAAGGCTACTCTTCCGCGCCGAGGCCGTCAACCTCGGCAACACGCCGCAGTTCGCCGAACCGTTTCGCGAGTTGTCATCCCCCAATTTCGCGTTTATTACGAACACCCTCAATGATGGACGCGCCGTGCGTTTCCACTTGCGTTTTCAGTTTTAAACTCTTTCATCCACCGCCACGCGCCAACACTCTTCGGCGAGCGACCGATACGCTACGACTCGTTGCCGGGGGGTAACATCTCGTTACGCTCCGCGTACTCCTCCGAAATCATCTGAAACACGCCCGCGAGTTCATCCAGCGCTTCTTCCCGTGAATCCATCAGCGCATAACACCCTGGAATCGAGGGAACTTCCGCAACCCATCCGTCAGGCTGGTTGCGGTACAGCACAACATTGTAGTCGTCCAATCTCACTTCTTCCCCTTCTCCGCCACCCGCGCCTTCACCAGCGCTGCCCACAACGGCTTATCCACCGCAAATCGAATCGTGCCCTTCGAAGTCTCGTACTTCGCCCATTCATCTTTGAATTTCTCGACCATCGATCCATTCATCGGAAAGAAGCTGCAATGCTCCTTGAACGATGCATACGCCACTAATCCGCCCCTGTACTTGAACGCCGGCATCCCGTAACTAATCCCCTCCGTAGCCTCCTTCGGTGCCGCCGCGCGAATCATCCCCCGCAGCTTCTCCAACGTGCTCCGTTGCGGCTCTGGAACGTCCTCCAAATACTCCTCGCTTTCTTCATCCCCGCATCATATTACAGCGCGCCCGGGCTATTCTATCCCGGCGGATCCGGAATCGAGAGCTTTCGACAGATTTTTTTCGCCAGCAGGTTTGGTATCTCCGAATGGCGCGGAACTGCTTCCGCGTGTCCGGTCCGCGGATTCTCCCAAAGCGCGTGCTCCTTACCCTCGCGCCGCAAAACGCAGCCATGCCGACGAAGATGGCGCAACAAGCCCTCGCGTCTCATCCAACGACGACAAGCTCTTGCTTTGCGTCCGGAGGAAGCGCCCGCAATGTCTCGTCCCGCCGGTGCTCCAATATCAGCACAATCGCCGCCCGCAAACTCGCCAGGCACGCTTCCTTCGTCTCGCCTTGCCCGTTCGCGCCCGGAACTTCCGCGCAATACGAAATGAACCACGGGCCGTCCTGCTCCACAATCGCCGTGAATTCGTTATGCATTCCTCCATACTAGCGCCGAAAAACTATATACTAGACACCTATTCCCGTGAGGAGACTCCGACATGCTCTGGTGGGCCCCGTTCCTGCTTTTTCAACTCCAACAACCCCTCGATATTCCCGACAAGAACCCGCACACCACCGCCGCCGACATCGAGCAAGGCAAGCGCCTCTTCATGGGCCGCTGCGCCAGTTGCCACGGCCCCGCCGGCGATGGCGGTAAAGGCGCGAACCTCGCCGTTCCCAAACTCTCCCGCGCCTCCGAAGACCGCTCTCTCTACCGCATTATCCGCTTCGGCGTCCCCGACACCGAAATGCCCGGCTCCCTCATGGATACCAACGAACTCTGGCAAACCGCCGCATTCGTCAGAACCCTTGGCAGAGTGGCCGCGAGCCCCATCACCGGGAACGCCGCTAACGGCCAACAGGTCTTCAAAACCAAAGGAAACTGCCTCAACTGCCATGCCCTCGGAACGGAAGGCGGCCGCATGGGCCCCTCTCTCAGCGGCATCGGTGCCCGCCGCGGCGCAGCCCACCTAAAAGCCAAAATCGAGAACCCCGCCTCCGATGTCCCTCCCAATTTCCGCCTCGTTCAACTCACCACCAAGGCCGGCAAATCCCTCCGCGGCATCCGGCTCAACGAAGACACCTTTTCCATCCAACTTCTCGACCTCTCCGGCAACCCGCAGTCCGTTTGGAAAGACGACATCGCCCAAATGACCAGTGAAAAGAAAACTACCATGCCTCCCTCCAAAGGACGATTGACCGATTCCGAATTGAACGATCTCGTCGCCTTCCTGGCCGCTGAAAAAGGTGCCCAATGAGACTCCTCTTATTCCTCACAGTCCTGCCAATACTCGCCCAGGTCACCCACCAGCGAATCCTCAACGCTGAAAAAGAACCGGGTAACTGGCTCACTTACTCCGGCAACTTCGCCGGTCACCGCTTCTCGCCGCTGAAACAGATCAACGACCAGAACGTCGCCAAGCTCCAGCCCGCCTGGGTCTATCAATCCAACTCCCTGCAAAAGTTCGAAACCACGCCGATCGTGGTCGACGGCGTCATGTACATCACGGAAGCTCCCAGCCACGTCACCGCCCTCGACACCCGCACCGGCCGCACGCTCTGGCGCTACCGCCGTACCATGCCCGATGATGTTCGCGTCTGCTGCGGCCAAGTCAACCGCGGCGTCGCCATCCTGGGCGACATGGTCTACGTCGGCACCGTCGACGCCCACCTCCTCGCCCTCGACGCCAAAACCGGTGCCGTCCGCTGGGACGTCGTCGTCGCGGACAATAAAACCGGCCACTCCATCACCGTCGCCCCGCTCGCCGTCAAGGACAAAATCATCGTCGGTATCGCCGGTGGAGAATACGGCATTCGCGGCTTCCTCGATGCCTACGATGCCAAAACCGGCAAGCGCGCCTGGCGCTTCTGGACCGTCCCCGCCGCCGGTGACCCCGAGGCAAAAACCTGGGCCGGCACCAGCTACGAGCGAGGCTCCGCCGCCACCTGGGTCACTGGCGCTTATGACCCCGATACCAATCTCCTCTACTGGGGCACCGGCAACCCAGGTCCCGATTGGAATGGCGACGTCCGCGCCGGCGACAACCTCTATTCCGACTGCCTCATCGCCGTCGATCTCGACACCGGCAAACTCAAATGGCACTTCCAGTTCACTCCCCATGACGTCCACGATTGGGACGCCACTGAAGTCCCCGTTCTCATCAACGCGGAGTTCCGCGGCCAACAACGAAAGCTCCTCCTCTTCCCCAATCGCAATGCCTTTTACTACGTCCTCGACCGCACCAACGGCCAGTTTCTCCTCGGCAAACCCTACGCCAAGCAAACCTGGGCCAAAGGCCTCGATGACAGTGGCCGCCCCATCCGCATTCCCGGCACATCCCCCACCGTCGAAGGCACCCCCGTCTGGCCCAGCGTCGCCGGCGCCAACAACTGGTACAGCCCCAGCTACAGCCCCGATACGAAATTTCTCTACGTCGCCACCCGCGAATCCGGCGCAATCTATTACTTCGGCCAAGCCGATTACAAACCCGGCGAGCAGTTCAATGGCGGCGGCTTCCGCTCCATCCCCGGCGAAGAAGAATGGGGCGCCATTCGCGCCTTCAGACCCACCACCGGCGAAGTCGCCTGGGAATACAAGCTCTTCTCGCCTCCTTACGCCGGCGTACTTTCAACCGCGGGTAACCTCGTCTTCGGCGCAACCAACGAAGGCCAAATGTTCGCCCTTAACGCCGCGACGGGCAAGCCCCTCTGGCGTTTCCAGGGCGGCGGTGTCGTGCGCTCGAACCCCATGAGCTACATGAGCGATGGCAAACAGTACGTCGCCATGACGCTCGGCAACTCGCTTTACGTTTTCCACCTGCAGTGAGTTGATATACTCCCGTTCATGCTTCTTTTCCGACTGCTGATCGTGACCGCCGCCCTCTGCGCGGCTCAAGACAAAGCCGCCATCCTGGCCCTCGACAAACAATGGAGCGACGCCATCGTCAAAAGCGACACCGCGACGCTCGAAAAGCTCCTTGCCGATGACCTCGTTTACGCCCACGCCACCGGCATCATCGACACCAAAAAGTCCTACATCGCCAAGATCAAGGAACGCCGTCAGGTTTACAAAAGCTTCGAGCAGCACAATCCGCAAGTCAACATCTACAAGGATTCCGCTCTTACTTTCTCTCACGTGCGCGTCACCGGTACCAATCAGGCCGGCGTCTTCGACGACAAAATCATGCTCATCCATTTCTGGGTGAAGATCAACAACGCCTGGCGACTCGCCGGCCATCAGACAACCAAAATCGACAAAATTCCATAACCCATGCCCATCATCGATACCCATCACCACTTCTGGAAGTATTCCGCCAAAGAGTACGATTGGATCAACGACGACATGAAGGTGATCCGCAAGGATTTCCTCCCGGCCGATCTGTTGAAAGAAATCAAAGCTGCCGGTGTCGATGGCGCCGTCTCCGTGCAAGCCCGCCAATCTGTCGAAGAATCGGATTGGCTCCTCGAAATGGCTGAAAAGAACGACTTCCTGAAGGGGGTAGTCGGCTGGGTCGACCTCCGCGACAAAGGCGTTGATAAGGATCTCGAACGCCTCGCCAAACACAAAAAGTTCAAAGGTGTGCGCCACGTCGTCCAAGGCGAGCCTGACATCAACTTCATCCTCGGCGCGGCCTTCAACGAGGGGATAAAGAAGCTCCTGAAGTACGATCTTCGCTACGACATCCTGATCTTCGAAAAGCAGCTAAAACCCAGCATCGCCTTCGTCGATAAGCACCCCAAGCAGATCTTCATCCTCGACCACATCGCCAAGCCGAGGATCAAGGAGCGCATCCTGAGCCCATGGCGCGAGGACATGCTGGAACTCGCCAAACGCCCCAACGTCTACTGCAAAATCAGCGGCATGTTAACGGAGGCGGACTGGAACAAATGGTCCGCCGCCGACTTGGCGCCATACTTCGACACGACACTCCAAGCCTTCGGTCCCAAGCGACTCATGCTAGGCTCCGACTGGCCCGTGATGCTCGTCGCCGGTAAATACAAGCAGTGGGTCGACATGGTGAAGCAAGTCGTCAGCCGCTACTCTGCCGCCGAGCAGGAACGTATTCTCTACAAGAACGCCGTGGAAGCTTACAAGCTCTAATGAACCGCGGCGACCTCCAGCAATTGGCCGAAGCTCGACTCCTCGACGCGACCGTCTTGTTGAACGCCGGGCGGTTCGATGGAGCCTACTACTTATTGGGCTACGTCGTTGAGTGCGCCCTGAAGGCGTGCATTTCGAAACAGTTCGGACTCTATGAAGTGCCGAACAAGAATCTGGTTCGCGATTTCTATTCCCATGATTTGCTGGATTTGTTAAGGATCGCCGAACTCAGTAGTGATCTCGCCGCGAAAACGAGAGCGGATCCAAACTTCGAAACCAATTGGACGACAGTTCGGAATTGGCGGGAAACCGCGAGATATAATATCGGAGTAGGAGAAGCGCAGGTTCGAACTCTGCTCAATGCTGTCGTCAGCGTCGATTCCGGAGTTCTGACCTGGCTGAGAACACAATGGTAAAAGAACTACTCACTCCGGATATGATCAACGTGGGGGAGAATCTCCTGAAAGCGCTCGATGCGGCTGGTGTGCAAATTACCGCGGCTATGTGGCTTTTTGATCCGGAAAGGAACGACTGGCAACTCATGTTCTCGGCCCCCGTCTCCGCAGTAATCGGGGACCGCGAAGTCTATCGAAAAATCGGTGAGGTTCGGAACTCAATTGGGTTGACCTCTGACGATTTTCCTTTGCACACGGTAGGCCTGCTGGATGCGAGCGACGAGATCCTTGGATTACTCCGGCGGGCGGTAAAGCCTGGTCCAGGCATTTCGCGAATTCGATTTTACGGAAAAGGCTTCAACGGCCGTTATGTCGACGATGCCGTGATTTACAGAATCAACGAACCCGCCGTCCCATCGCCAAATAACTAGCGCAAACCGCAACCCACAAAACCTGCGCTCCCAGCAAATGCGCGATCTGCAGCCACGCCGGCGCCGCCAGAACAATATTCACCGCCCCGAGAACAACCTGCCCCCCCACCAGCGCCAACGGCCAATTCAACAACGAC
>CAMDKT010000108.1 GCA_945900935.1 Candidatus Sulfopaludibacter sp. SbA3
CGCGCGTATCTCGAGACGCGATCCGAAGTTGTGGGCGCACTGGCAATTGGGCGTGCGGCTTGGTTCCATGGCGGGAGCCGTATGAGCTGAGAGGTTCACGTACGGTTCTGAGAGAGCCTCGGGGTGAGATTCCCTGGGGCTACTCACCTTCATCGTGCAGAGAAAATCGAACGCTCAGATTCTCTCCAGCGGAGTTTTGGACATTGGAACCGCGACACCTGGGCTGTTTACGACAACACAAAACGGGCAAGGCCAGATTGCGGCGCTGAATGAAGATAACACCGTGAATACCAACATAAACGGAATTGCGCGCGGTTCGGTTATTCAACTGTTTGCGACCGGGCAAGGCTTTATTCCGAACGCACCGCCAGACGGAACGCCCGCGTCCGGATTGTTGCGAACGCCGGAACTGCCGCGTGTCATTATCGGGAGCGGATTCGTCCCCGAAAGCGACGTTTTGTACTCGGGCTTGGCGCCTGGTTTTGTGGGTCTTTGGCAGATCAACGTCCGGATCCCGACGAGCGTGCCGCCGGGCTCAAACACGGATGTCGTGGTGACGATGCGAAGCATTCCGTCAAACCAGCCGGAAGGCGGGGGCGGGGTGATCCGGACTGTCATTGCGGTGAAGTAGCGGCGCTATCGTGTGACGGCCAGTTTCGCTTCGTTACTGGTAATACCGCCTGCGGTCAATGAGACTGGTTGATCGCCGGCCGGGACGGCGGGGTCTACGCGGATGTTGATTTGGTAGAGTCCGGTGAAACCTGGGGCAAGGCCGCTAAAGAGTACTGAGGCCGGCCGTCCACCGGCTTGGGCCGTTACGGCAGTGGCGGTACCGAGGCCGGTTCCGTAGAGTTCGAATATACCGGATCCCCGGTCAATCGCGGCGGCGCGGCCGCTGGCGGTATCAAAAAAAATACCGGGTTGAACGGCAAAGAGCGGCACGCTGGCGGAGGCAACGCCGAGCGGAGTCTCAACCTGGACGCTGGCGACGGCGAAGGCTTGGGTGAGTTGGGGAACGGCGAAGTTGATTTGCCCGTCATTCGCGTAAAAAACCCGGGCGCTGACCCCTTCGACGCGGACTCGGGGCTCAGCGAGGTTGGATCCAAAGATGGTCGCGATTCCGCCGGGCGTAATCCCCGGGCGGTACGAGGCGGCGTTAACCACAGCGGCGGCCGCAAACGTCGGGCGGCCGAGGGCGATGACTTCGGCAACCGGGACGGTTGAGCCTTCCACCGCAAGCCGGAGTATTTGGCGAGGTTCAGCGGACGGAGTCCATCGGAAACTGGCCCGGCCGTCAGGTCCAGTCAACGCGGAGGGTGGGCTGGCCAACCCACCGGTCGCAATGATACGCACGTTGGGGTAAGGGAGGTCGTTCGCGTCGGTCAACTTGACGACGACGGGCAAGGGGAGCGGCTGGCCGGGGGTGGCGAGTTGGCGGTCCCCTGCGAGAATGCGCAAAACGAGCGCCGACGGGACGTTAATTTGGAGACGCGCCTCGGTACTCATGAACGCGCCTGCGTCGAGGGGTTCAGCGCGGACGAGTTCGACGCCGGTCCGGACGGCTTTGAATGTTGCCTTGCCGGAACGCGCGCCGGTAGGAATGGTGATGGAAGATGGGGCATCGAGAAGGCCATTTTGCTGGCGAATGGCGATAGTAACCGGCGCGGCGGCCGGTTGAGCGAGAGACACTTCGATGGCCGCGTTAGCCCCGGCAATGGCACCCGCGGCCGGCTCAATGGATAGGCGGACCGAGCCGCGGAGCGAAACCTCCATGACGCCGCGGTTGGCGGAGTAACGGGGCCAGGCCGATGTAAGCTCCTCCCGATAGCGTTCGAGCAGGGCAAGATCTTGCGGGTTGGCGGAGGCGCCTTCGGGGACGATGAGGATCATCGCCAAACGGAAGCGGCGCTGTTCGACGGTGTGATCGGGGATGCGGCGGCCGTCGACGGCGATCAGGTCATCGACGGTAATCTCGCGGCGGTCGCCGTTGAAGCCAACTCCGACGCGCGGATCGATTTGCGCCGTGGAAGCGTTTTCAACCAGGAAAGTCGGCGGGACGTCTTCAGCGGCGCGAAGTCCCATCAAATATTGATCGAGCGCGGACCAGCCTTCGACGGTCGCGGTGGTCGTGAACCGCGGATTGGCGTTGGGTCCGTCGTCGCGGATCCGGTTGCCTTCAAGAATCGACGCGTCCGAGTTGAAACGAAAATTCCAGTGGAAAAGCTGGCGACCGAGCATCGGGCGAGCCGCCGGGTTTCCGGGAACGCGAATACTGGAAAAGGCCAAAAACAGATGGCCGATCTCATGCGCGAAGAGGGTTAAACCTGTATCGCCGGTGGAGAAACGCGACGGGTGGGGGGAGTTGGGGTTGGCCGGATAATTCGTGACCGGCCCCATATTGAGCACGGCCTGCAGGCGGTTGGCGGAACCGTACTGGCGGCCGACATCGACCGGAGTGTCGCCGATGCCGAGCCGGTTGGTGCGCACCGAAGTTTCAAAGGCAAGGACACCGGAGCCCGGCTGAACGCCGTTGGCATTGAAGAACGCCAGGTAGTCGTAGGCGTCGTCGTGGGTTGCGTAGAAGCGGCGGGCGGCGGCTACCAGGTCCAGGGCCTGGGCATCGCCGAAGCGTTCGGCGATCATGGCGTTGTGGGCGCCGGCCGTGTTTTGAAGGAACGACGCGAGCAACGGGCGGCCGGGCGAGTCACCGGGAGAGATGCCGACAACGCCATCGGCGATATTGACGCCATCCCAGGCAAGCGCTATTTTGCCGTCCGGTGTGAGCCGGAGTTGAAACGTCTGCGGGCGGCCGCTGCCGAAATCGCTGAATTCGGGCACACGGAGCCACGTGACGGTGAATGCGGCTGGAGTAGCGGTGACGCGTACGGAGGCGGCGCCGGCGCTGGGATCGAGATCGGAGAAAAGCGCCGAGATGCGGGGCGGGCCCGCCGCCATTCGGCCCAGAGAACGGGCGCTGGTTGCGTCATCGCCTACATTGAAGGTCACATTGCCATCGGAGTTGAGCCAGATTTCGCGGTATGCATTGCCATAGAAGAGGAACGGGAATGGCAGGGGGAGGCGGCGCGAGTCGTCATCGCCGAGGCCGGTGACTGGAAGGCCGGAGCCGGCGGCGGCTTGGTCGAAACCGCCACTGGCGGTCGCGTAGGAATACTTGCCGGTGCCGGGAGTGAAGCTGACTTGGAATTTGTCGAGGTTGAACGGGTTGCGGCGGCCGAGCAGAGAATCGTCATTTTCCAGGACGGCGATGTTGCCGATATCGGCGTCGCGGCGACTGGCGGCGGCGCGGGGAGCCTTCGGATTCACGGCGCGGCGGCGCTCGGCCTTTTCGTGATGATCGATGGCTTCGCGCCAGTTGCCGGGGTATGTACCGCAGAAATCGGGGCCGCCGCGGGCGTCCAGAATGGGCCAAAGCAGCGCGTAACACAGGCAACTAATCGTCCGCGGAGTCATCCACCATTGTAAAATACGAATTAGAGGATTCTCCCCCGAATGGCGTATTGTTCCAGTTGCGGCAATTCGATTGCCAGCGATGCTCGATTCTGTCCGCGCTGCGGCCAACCGTATGGCCCAACTGTCGCCGCCGGACCGGTGGTGATGCCGCTCGACTATCAAATTCAGGGCGATAATTTGCAGGTCGTCCGGATCAAACTGCAACCGGGGCAGGAGTTATTCGCCGAGGCGGGGAAGATGCTGTACAAGACGCCGTCGATCCAGTGGGAAACGCGGATGTCGGGCGGGAGTGTCGGGCAGAAGTTGTGGGGGGCGTTGAAGCGGACGGTGATGGGCGAGAGTCTGTTTCTGACGTATTTCAAAGCCGTGCAGCCCGGCGAGGTTGGATTCGCGGGGAGCTATCCGGGGCGGCTGCAGCCGTTCACATTGGCCGCCGGGCAGAGCGTCATGGTGCAGCGGGATAGCTTCGTTTGCGCGCAGGATACGGTGCAGTTGAACATTGCGTTTGTGAAGAAACTGGGAGTCGGGTTTTTTGGCGGCGAGGGCTTCGTGCTGGAGCGTCTGACGGGGCCGGGGACGGTATTCATCCATGGCGGCGGCGATTTCATTGATTTCACGCTGGCGGCCGGAGAGATGCTGCAAGTGGACACGGGCTGTGTGGTCGCCTTCGATGAGGGCGTCAATTACGATATTCAATTTGTGGGCGGTATCAAGACGGCGATCTTCGGTGGCGAAGGGCTGTTCCTGGCTACGCTGACCGGACCGGGGCGGGTGATTGTGCAGAGCATGACTTTGGACAAGCTGCGGAGGGAATTGGCGCCGGGCCGATCCGGCGGGGATGAGAAAGGTCCGCTGGGGGCGATTGGCGGATTCTTTAGGAGCGATGACTAAATTGGAACTGCAAGAGCGACTGGCGGGAATGCACCGGGATTTGGACGCGCTGGCGGCGTCGGCGACCCAGGACCGCGATAGCCGGTTGCGGAGTTTGCAGTTGGCGTCGCGATCATTGAGGCAGGCCGAATCGACCGCGCAATGGGTGCAGATACTGGCGGACGCGGCGGTGCCATTCGCTTCCGCGATCGGGTTTTTCCGGGTTGACGGGGAGCTTGTTCGCTGTGAAGCGGCGCGGGGTATGGACGTGGTTCCGGAGGCGATTTTGTTGCGCGAGGCGGGGGCGTTCCGGCAAGCTGTGGATACGCGGGAGACCGTTGTCGCGCTGACAACGCCTTCGCAGTTGGGCGCGGCGGCGGCCGGGTTGCGGGGGCGGGCGCATCTGTTTCCGCTGGTGGGGAAAACACGGGTTTTGGGTGTGATGCTGGCGGTGGATGAAGCGGGACCGGACGTCTATGGATTGGAAGTGTTGCTGTCATTGGGCGCGGCGGCTTTAGAGCTGCGGGCCGTAGCCGGAGCGGTGTTGATCGGGGCCGCTGCGCCGCCCGCGGAATCCATTCCAACGGCGAGGCGGTTTGCGCGGACGACCGTGGCGCGGTGGATTTTGGAATCTCCCGGGCTCATTTCCGCCGGGCGGGCGCGGCGGGATCTGTATGCCGAAATGGAGGCTCCGATTGATGCCGCGCGGGAGATGTTCGCGGGTCGCTACTTGCCGGGACCGGACTATTTGCACGAAGAGATACTGGCGCGGCTGGCGTTGGGGAACGCGTCGCTGCTGGGGCCGGGATATCCGGGAGGGCGGCGTGCGTAGCGTATTGGGGTTTGCAGTGGCGGGGACCCCTTCGTTGCCGGGTCCGAAATATCAGGGTCGCGTCGTGCGTGGCGTATCGTGGTTTGTGGCGGCGGGCCTGGCGTTAGCGGCGGCGCCGAGTTGTGAGAGCGAGGCGCGCGCCTGGCGGGGATCGGCGAAGAGCCCGGACCGCGCTGCGCTGGAAAAGTGCGCCGTGCGATTGGCGGCCACGCCGGCCGGTTCAGCGGCGCGTTTAGCGATGGCGGTAGCTGCCATCGAGGCGCAGCGCTTTGCGGAAGCCCAGCCGATTTTGCGGCGGATTCGGGGCCCGCTATTGGGACGAATCGACGACTATTTGGCGTTCTTTCAGGCCTCGACGCTGGCTGGGTTGAGCCAGCACGCCGAAGCGGTGGCGGCGTTGGAGCCTGTGTGGCGGCAGCAGCCTGTTTCACCGGTAACTGGACGGGCGGCGCTGCTGGCGGCGAAATCTTTTCTCGCAATGGGAAGGGCGGCGGAAGCGGCGCGGCTGTTGGAGAAGTACGAGTCGCAGTTAGCGCAGCCGCAGGGCGATTTTGCGTCAGCGGCGGCGTGGCTGGCGGCGGGAGATCGCGGGAAAGCGGGAACCTATTTTTCGCGCGTGTATTTCCGGTATCCGCAATCGGCCGAGGCTGGAAAGATCGGCGCTGAATGGCGGGGGCAGGGGAGTCCGTCCGATTACTGGATGCGTGCGGACCGGAGTGGAGCCGGGCAGGCCGCGGCCGTGCGAACGGAATTGCAGACGGCCGCGGAGGGCTGGTCACAGGAAGACCGCGAGTTGGCGCAAGTAAAGGGTTGGGAACTGGCGTTCAAAGCCAAGCGGTATGCGGAGGCGCGCCAGGCCTTGGCGGCACTGACGCCGACGACGCCGGCGGCGGACGCAGAACGAAGCTGGTGGCTGTATCAGACGGCGCGGCGGATGGATTTACAGGCTGACCGTTTGGCGGCGTTCGACCGGTTGGAAAAAGATCACACGGGGTCGGCGCGGCACTTGGAAGCGCTGCTGGCGGAGGGCTATCGGCATCTGAACGAGAACAACTTTGCCGAGTATGAGCCGATTTATCGCGCCTGCGTGACTCATTATGAACGCGACGCGAAGGCTCCGTTTTGTCACTGGAAGCTGGTCTGGAGTTCCTATTTGCGGCGGCGCGGCGACGCGGAGGCGCTGTTGCGGGAACATTTACAGCGGTTTCCGCAGTCGGAGAAGGCCAACTCGGCGTTGTACTTTTTGGGAAGGCTGGCCGGCCGGCGGGGCGACTACGGGACCGCCCGGTTTTTCTATGAAACCGTGCGTTCGCAGTTCCCCAACACGTACTATGCGCTGATCGCGGCGGACCGGCTGCATGATCCACAAGTACGAGCGGCCGCCTTGCCGGTAGATGTGAACTTGCTGATGGATGGGTTAAAGTGGCCGCGGCGGCCCGCGTTTTCTTCGGTCGAGGCGCATGGCGCTAACGCGCGGCGCGAGCGGGCTGCGCTCTTAGCCATGGCCGGGTTAGACAACTATGCGGAGTTCGAGTTGCGGATGGGGGCAAGGGAAGAGAGCGCTCCGATTGGACTGGCCATGGATTTGGCCGATCACATGACTAAAGTTGGCCAGACGGATAAGGGCCTGCGCTATATTAAGGGCCTCCTGCCGGGATACCTGTGGTTTCCCTGGGAGGGTGCCGGGGACCGGTTTTGGCGGCTGGCGTTCCCGATGCCGTTTCAGGGCGATGTGGAAAAATATGCGAGGGAACACGATGTGGATCCCTATGTCGTCGCGGGGTTGATCCGGCAGGAATCGGAGTTTAATCCCAAAGTTGTAAGCCGCGCCAATGCTTACGGGCTGACGCAGATATTGCCTTCGACGGGACGGGAATTGAGCCGCCGCGCCGGGTTGCGGGCATTTCAAACGTCGATGCTCTTTGACCCGGCAGTGAACTTGCGGCTGGGAACTTACTACTTGAAAATTCTGCTGAAGTCGTTCAGCGGGCGGTGGGAAGACGTGTTGGCGGCCTATAACGGCGGCGGATCGCGGGTCACGAAATGGCGGCGGTTTGGGACATTTGAAGAGCAGGCGGAGTTTATCGAAACGATTCCGTTTGACGAAACGCGGGAGTACGTCCAGAGCGTTTTGCGGAACGCGTCGGTCTACCGGCGGCTGTACGAGGGCAAACTCGCTTCGGTACACTCATCGAATGAGCCTATCGCAAAGCGTCCCGTTGTCGCTGCTGTCAAGAAGCCGGTTTCGAAGCGAAAGAACCGCTGACTTTACCGAATCGGTGATCCGCGAGATGACGCGGCTGGCGAACGCGGCGGGCGCGGTGAATCTGGCGCAGGGTTTTCCCGATTTCGCGGCGCCGGCGTTTTTGAAAGAGGCGGCGGCTGAGGCCATCGCGGCCGATCACAACCAGTATCCGATTACGTGGGGCATACCGCCGCTGCGGGACGCGATTGCCGGAAAGTATAAGCAGACGTACGGGTTGGAGCTGGATCCGGCGCGGGAGATTACGGTGGTGTGCGGGTCGACGGAAGGGATGGTGGCGACGCTGCTGGCCACGGTGAATGCCGGGGATGAAGTTATCGTTTTCGAGCCGTACTATGAAAATTATCATCCGGATTTGCAGTTGTGCGGAGGCGTGCGGCGCATCGTGTCGCTCCAGCCGCCGGAGTGGAGTTTTGACCCCGACGAGTTACGGCGGGCGTTCAACAAGAAGACAAAGGCGATTATTGTTAACACGCCGAATAATCCCACGGGGCGCGTCTTTAGCCGCTCCGAGCTGGAATTGATTGCGGAATTGTGTCAGGAGCATGACGCGCTTTGCATTACCGATGAGATTTACGAGCACATAATTTATGACGGGGCCGAGCATGTGCCCGTGATGACGCTGCCCGGGATGCGCGAACGGGCCGTGATTGTAAATAGCATGAGTAAGACGTATTCGGTGACGGGCTGGCGCGTCGGCTGGGTGGCGGCGGCGCCGGATTTGACGGATTCCATCCGGAAGGTACACGACTTCTTAACGGTGGGAGCGGCGACGCCTCTGCAGTACGCGGGCGTGGCGGCGTTGCGGCAGCCGGCGGCGTTTTATGGGCATCTGGCGGTGGAATACGCGGCGCGGCGGGACCAGTTGCTGGGAATCCTGACCGGGGCCGGATTTCGCTGTTTCCGGCCGGCGGGCGCTTATTATGTGATGACCGATATATCGGATTTCGGTTTTACGGACGATAGATCCTTTGTCCGGCACCTCATTAACCATGTGGGGCTGGCGGCTGTTCCCGGTTCCAGCTTTTTTTCGAGGCCGGAACTGGGAAAACATTTCGTTCGATTCTGTTTTTGCAAGAAGCCGGAGACGTTAGCGGCGGCCGGTGAGCGGTTGGCGGCAGGCGGTCTGTAGCGTCCCTTTCAAGGCCGGTTAATCAGGCTGGCCACGAATCCGCCGCCGAAGCCGTTGTCGATATTGACGACCGTGACGTTGGATGCGCAACTGTTCAACATCCCCAGCAGCGCCGCCAGGCCGTTGAAACTGGCCCCGTAGCCTATCGAGGTAGGCACAGCGATCACCGGGACGCTCACCAGGCCTCCCACGGCGCTGGGCAGGGCGCCCTCCATGCCGGCGCACACCACAATCACCTTGGCTTGCGTCAGGCGCTCGCGATTACTCATTAGCCGGTGAATACCAGCGACGCCGATATCGTGTATGGACTCGACTTCGTTCCCCATCACTTCGGCCGTAATCCGCGCTTCCTCAGCCACCGGAATGTCGCTGGTGCCGGCGCAGACAATGGCGATCCGGCCGCGTCCCCGCAAAGTCCTGTCCCGCCAAAGCCGCATCGCGCCCGAGTAAGGATGGTACTCGATATCGGGGATCGCGTCCATTACCAGCCTGGCCGCCTCCGGACTCGTGCGGGTAATCAGCATGTTCTGCGCCCGTTCGGCGATCGTAACCGCGATATCCCGGACGTGTTCCGGCGCTTTCCCCAGGCCGAAAATAACCTCGGGCATGCCTTGCCGCAGCGCCCGGTGATGATCGACTTTGGCGAAGCCCAAGTCCTCGAAGGGCATATGTTTCAGCCGTTCGAGCGCGCCGTCGACATCCACGCCGCCCGTCCGCACCTGTTCCAGAAGTTCTCGAATTTTATCTGCGTCCATAGTGTTTAGAAATCCAACCGGTCGCCCAGCTTCAATTTGTGTTTCTCCGCCATTCCGGCATTCAGCTCCAGCACATATAGCGCCCGGCGGTTGCCGCCGATCTGCGGACACTTCGCCGCGCTTTCGCTTTTGCACGGTTCGGCGTTGGCCACCATCTCAATGATAAGCCGGTTCTGGTCAATCCAAATGAGATCCAGCGGAATGCGCACCTGGTACATCCAGTATGGATATTTGCCCGGCTCCCCGTGTACGAAAAGCATGCCGCGGTCAGGGGCCAGCGTCTCGCGGAACATCATGCCGCGCGACATGTCGAACTTGCTGGTAACCACTTCCGCGCGGAAACGCGCCCCGCCGGGCATTTTTACCTCGCGCGTGTATAAATCTTCCAGAGTGGCCGTCTTATTCCGATCAGCGCAACCGCCCAGAATCGAAAGAACAACTAGCACCCAATTTGTTTGTGACCGCATCCGTTAAAATGGTAACGCAAGATGTTTCTCCAGCGCCTGCGATTGACGCTCGACATGATCAAATTCGAGCATTCCGTTTTCGCCCTGCCATTCGCGTTGACGGGCGCGCTGCTGGCGTGGCGCAACGCCGGGTTCCCGGCGGAGGGCGCGGCGTGGAAGCTGGTTTGGATCGTTGTGGCGATGGTGGGGGCGCGTTCGGCGGGCATGGCGTTCAATCGGATTCTGGACGCCGCCATTGACGGACGGAACCCGCGAACGAAGATGCGGCATTTACCGGCGGGGCTGCTATCGGCGGGATTCGCTTGGGGTTTCCTGCTTTTTATGGCGGGCGTACTGGTGGCCGCGGCGGCCATGCTCGGGCCACTCTGCCTGTACTTGTCACCACTCGCGCTGGCGATTGTACTCGGCTACAGTTACACCAAACGATTCACGTCGTGGTCGCATCTGGTCTTGGGTTTTGCCTTGGGAATTGCCCCGGCGGCGGCGTGGATCGCGGTGGCCGGATCACTGGATCCCCGTATTTTGTGGCTGACGGCGGCGGTCACATTCTGGACGGCCGGCTTCGACATGATCTATTCGTGCCAGGATTTTGAGTTCGACCGCCGTGCGGGCCTTCATAGCCTGCCCGGGCGCATGGGAATTGCCCGCGCGTTGACGATGGCGCGCGTTTTGCATCTGGCCATGCTGGTTTGTCTCGTGATGCTGCTGCGGAATTTCGACCTGGGGATGCTCGGCGTTGGTGGCATCGCAACCGTGGCGGCGCTGTTGGTCTATGAACATAGCCTGGTGAAGCCCGACGATTTGAGCCGCGTGAATGCGGCGTTCTTTACGGTGAATGGTTACGTCAGCGTGCTATTCTTCGTGTTTTGGGCCGCTGACGTCTGGTATGCCCGCAATGGAGTGTGACTTTCTACTATGACCCCGCATTTTGAAGATTCCCGATTGCTGCCCATTCGCGACAAGGTGTTGGCCGCCGAACGGCTGTCCTTCGACGACGGCCTGACCCTTTTCCGGTCCTCCGATATTCTCGGCGTGGGCTGGCTGGCGAATGTCGTCCGGGAACGGCTCAACGGCAACATCACGTATTTCAACGTGAACCGGCACATCAACCCGACCGACGTCTGCACCGCCTCCTGCCGCCTTTGCGCGTTTGGCAAAAAGGCTCGCGACCCGAGGGGCTACACCATGTCGCTCGAACAGGTGTGGGAAGTCGCCGGGCACGGATATTCGGAAGCGGTGAGCGAGTTCCACATCGTCGGCGGACTGCACCCGGAGTTGACGCTCGACTGGTACTGCGAGATGCTGCGCGGTTTGAAGGAGCGCTATCCGCAGGTTCATCTCAAGGCATTCACGATGGTGGAGATTTCCTATCTCGCCAAACGCGCCAAATTGCCGCTCCGCGAAGTGCTGATCCGGCTGCGCGACGCCGGCATGGATTCTCAACCCGGCGGCGGCGCCGAGATTTTCAGCGACCGCGTCCGGCGCATCATTTGCGACCACAAGATCGACGGCGGCGAATGGCTGGAAGTGGCGCGGATCTCGCACCAGTTGGGAATCAAGACGAATTGCACGATGCTCTATGGGCACATTGAGGGCCCGGAGGACCGCGTGGACCATCTATCGCGTCTGCGCGAAGTGCAGGACGAAACAGGCGGCTTTCAGACGTTCATTCCGCTTGCTTTCCATCCGGCGAATACGGCTCTGGCGCATATTCCGAAAACCACCGGTTTCGACGATTTGCGCAATATCGCCGTGGCTCGCTTGATGCTCGATAACATCCCTCACATCAAGGCGTACTGGGTGATGATGTCGGAGGCGATGGCGCAGATTTCCCAGCAGTTTGGCGCTGATGATCTGGACGGAACGATCGTCGA
Source organism: Candidatus Sulfopaludibacter sp. SbA3 (assembly GCA_945900935.1). Taxonomy (GTDB): domain Bacteria; phylum Acidobacteriota; class Terriglobia; order Bryobacterales; family Bryobacteraceae. Next base: position 11,665 of record CAMDKT010000108.1, read on the forward strand.
GGAGAAGATTTACCACGACGCCGGCGCCACCACCGGCCAGAATCTCCGGCGCGGCGATTTGCTGCGGCTGATTCGCGAAGCAGGGCGGGATCCGCAGGAACGGGATACGCTTTACCGTCCGGTTCAGCGGACCGAGAACGCGTTTACGATTTTGGTTTAGCGGGCGTGGTTCGCCACGGCATGTGCCAGTGCTTGGCGCGGATCTCCTTTTCATCGCGCTTTCCTACACAAATTAGGAAAGTTATGTGAAAGCAGTATAATGTCCTAATATCTGTATAAAAATTGGATGGCGTTGAACAATGGACGCTCCCCAAGTGGAGTACAATCGGAGGTTCCAAATTTATCTTCTAAAGGAGATTGCGAATGGCGACACCCTCCGCCGACGATGCTCCGGCCTTTGGGCTGAAGACTTCACATCTCCGTCGAACTGTGAGGCGGACGACAAATGTCTGATTACCGACACGGCTACGTCAAATATCGGAGCCGAGAGTACAAGGTCACGTGGCATCCGATCTCGAAAGAGGTTTACGTCTATTGGGGCACCGACAAGTACGCGGGCAAGGCGTATGACATGCAACAAGCCCTCGATATCG
>CAMDKT010000109.1 GCA_945900935.1 Candidatus Sulfopaludibacter sp. SbA3
CCTCTTCAATCGATCCCTCGGGCGGCGGCTTCCTCGCGCAGACGAGTTGCGTGGCTCAAGATCTCCCTCTGCTTGTCAGCCGACAATGCGCGAACTGCTTCCAGTATGGCCTGTTCGGCAGACAAAATAAAATGATCACCCCTTAGCAATCCCGTAACAACACAGCTTCCCCTGATCCCTTAAATACAACCGCCCGCCCGCAATTACCGGCAGCGTCCACAGCGGATAATCCCCGCGCCCGAATTCGAAGCGCGAAATCTCTTTATACGACGACGGCGTCGCATCCGCCAGCGCAATCGCCCCAGTCTCGCCCTGCAAGTACAGCAACCCCTCGGCAAGTATCACCTGCCCCTTGCCCACACTGCGATCCTTCCACACCGCCTCGCCGGTCATGAAGTCCATGGCCGTCAGAATGCCGCTCGAAAAACCGTACAAATGCTTGTCCAGCAAAACGCTCGATCCGTAGTGATTCCGCATATCGCGATTAAAGTAAACTTCCGTCGCGTTGACGCGGTCGCCGTCACCCGTCAGCTTCAACAGCGCGCACCCGGTCCCGTAATCGGAACTCAGAAACACATGTCCATCGTGATAAATCGGCGTGGCAACATTGGCCGTGCGATTAGAGACCTTCGCGTACTTCCACATCACCCGGCCGTTGGCCGCGTTCAACCCAATGGCACCGGCGGAAGTAAACGTAACCACATGCCGCTGCCCGCCGAAGTCAAATGCAATGGCTGAGCTATACCCGGCCTGATCGTCGCCCCCGCCCCATAACGGCTTCCCTGTTTTCTTATCCAACGCGACAACGGACTTTTCCTTGCCGCCCGGCGTCACGATCAACCGCTCCCCATCCACCAATGGCGATTCGCTCAACCCCCACTTAATCTGCGATCCATTGAAATCGCGCAGAATATTCGATCCCCAATTCTTCTTGCCCGTCGCCTCCGCCAATGACAACAGCGTCCCATCGGCTGACAGCGAAAACAGCGTGTCGCCATCTACCGTCGGCGTCCCGCGCGGACCCGGCCCGCGGTCCTGCGGGAAGTGCTCGCCCGCCGCAATTTCCCAAATGGTCTTGCCCGTCGAAGCGTCCAGCGCCATCACCCACTGTCGGCCCTTTTTCTGGCTCTGCGTAAAGAGTTTTCCATTCGCGATGGAAAATGACGAGTACCCCTCGCCCAATCCATCCACGCGCCACAACAGCTCCGGACCCGCCGCCGGCCACTGCCGCAGCAGCCCCGTTTCGGCCGTCCGTCCATCCCGCCGCACCCCGCGCCATTGCGGCCAGTCCGCCGCCGCCGCCGCGCCCGCCAGCACTCCGGAAAACCCTCTACGTGAAAGCATTAAAAACTACTCCTTCGTAATCGCCTTGATCATTCCCTGGAACGGCGCTTCGTGCGCCGCCACCGTTTTGGCCGGCCCCGTAAATTTGAAAAACACCGCGCCCTGCGGCGCTTCCACAATGGCACCCAACATGCGGTAGCCTGGCTTGTCGACCTTGTCGCTCGACGCTCCATAGGTTCCCGAGACATCGATGATCGTCACGCCCATGCCGGCGACAGTCGATTTGCTCGTCTTCGGCGCGCCCGTTTTCGCGGAAAATTGCCCGATCCAGCGGTCAATGTTCGGCTGCACGCCGCCGCCCTGTCCAGGGCCAAAATAGAACACCGCCACCTCGCCCGGTTCGGCATCGCCCCCAGTGGTATAGGTGGCCGCGCGCATCGGCCGGTCGCCTTGGTTTTTCCAAGCCGCCGGCGCCTTCCACTTCACGCCGGAGGCGCTTTCGGCCATCAAAAACATACCACTCGTCAGGATCAACAAAAAGTAACGCATCATTCCAGTGTACAGACGCCGCACTCGCCAGAAAAGTTAGCGAAATCCAAACGCCGCTATCGGAATCCCCAACGCCCGCGGATCCCCATTCTTCGGACGGAATGGCGGATCCACCAGAAACTCCACATCCACATTCCCCTCCGCCCCCGGAGCCATCTCGAACTTCTCCGTCAACCACCCGTTTTGCGCAAACGTGCGCGAGCCCAATAATTCGCCGCCAACCTTCACCCGCAGAGTCACTTTTCCCACCGCGCGAATATAGTCCGGCCCCACATTCACCGTCACTTCAAAAGCATTCGCGCCCGCCGGCCGCTGCACGCGCGCCTCCGCCCGCGGCATCGTCCAACGGTAGTTCCCTTCACGCTGATACCACCCGCGAGTCAACTGCCACACCGGCGTCAGCCGCGTCATCTCCACGAACGCCGCATCCCCTAACGCCGCCGTCCGTCGCATCGTATACAACTTCTTCAACGGCCCGTCCCAGCTCAACATCGCCAGCGTCGCATCCGCCCGCGGCTCTTTATGATCGCTGTCCTCCAAATAAATCATCGCCAGATCGTCGCGGTCAAACGTGTACCGCAGCGCGCCCTCCACGCCCCATCGCCGCAGCCCCGCCGGCGCGCTGTCGATCAGCACCGTGTCGATGTCTTTCCCCTCCCGCGCCAGTTCGGCCAGCGAGTAAACGTAGGCAGCCGTCTCCTCCCCCTCCGCCAGTGTCGCGCGCCGCTTGTCGCGCATTTCGGCGTAATTAAATCCGAGCCAAATTGCCAACGGCGCCGCAATCCATTTCCATCCTACCCGCTCTGTTAACGCCGCCATCACAACCGCCAGCCCCGCCAGCGGCAGATACAAATACGCCCCGAATCGCCGTCCCGGCACCAGCAGCATCGGCCCCAGCCACAGCGCCGATGCCAGTAGCCCCCACCACAATCGCCGGTCGCGAACCCATAGCGGCAGCAGCGCCAATGCATAGCCCGCGTGCCGCGCCAGCAACACCTGCGAGCCGTAGAAATCCACCGTCTGCCACAGCGTCAACGGCGTCAGCCGCAATCCATAATCCCCGCTTCGCCCGCCCTGCGAAAACAATGCTTGTATCGCAAACCACGCCCCGCCGCCCAAGTGCCACGCCAGCGCCCGCACCGAAAACGTCCCCAGCAAATACTCGTATGCGGCCAGAATCAACGGCACCGCAACCGCCAGTTCCTTTGACTTATACGCCAGCCAAAAACAGAGCAAACTCAACCACCGCCGCTTATCGATCCACAGCAGAACCGACAGCAGCGAGAACACCGCGCACAACACATCGAACACATACATCGGCTTCCAGTAGGCGTCGAACACGGCCATGTGAAACGCGAAGAACAACACCCCAATCGCTCGCGCCGCCCAGGTAAATGACAGCCGCCCCAGCAGCGCCCACAGCAATGCCAGATTCACCAAATGCAGCACATGCAGCACTGCTATGTAGGGCCGGAAGTCCAGCCCCGCCATTCTCCCCAACGCCCAAAAATAGAAATGCCCCACCGGCCGAAAGTTTGAGGAATAAAACTGCGGCGTCACCAGCCCCGTCAGAAAACTCGAAAACTCCGCGTGCCGCGTCCAAGCCAAATTGTCCAGATCGTCAGCGGAGAAGAAACCCTTGTACGCCCCTTTGCTCGCCACATAAAACAGCCAGCCAAGAACGGCGAAAAAAACAGGCGTTGCCCAACGCTTGTTCATTCCTTCGGCTTCTCGGCGTGCAAAAAGTCAAAGTCGCAACCCAGATGCGCCTGCGTCACGTGATCCAGAAACAGCTTTCCATAACCGCGAGTGTACGCGGGCGGAGGCAAAGGCCTCGCCGCCAATCGCCGCGCGATTTCCGCGTCATCCACATGCAGCCGCAACTCCCGCGCTTCCACGTCCAGCGTGATCGTGTCGCCCGTCTCCACAATGCTCAACGGCCCGCCAATAGCCGATTCCGGCGACACATGCAGCACCACCGTCCCGAAACTCGTCCCGCTCATTCGCGCGTCGGAAATGCGCACGCAGTCGGAAACGCCCTTTTCCAAAAGCACTTTCGGCATCGGAATATGGCCCCACTCCGGGAACCCCGGCGCGCCTTTCGGACCGCCATTCTTCATCACCAAAACCGTGTTCGCGTCAACCGGCAGGTCCATCGAATCAATCGAGTCGTGCATCGCCTGGTACGTCTCAAAGACGTACGCCGGGCCTGTATGTTTGCACAGCGCCGGCGTCGCCGCCGTCTGCTTAAATACCGCCCCGTCCGGCGCGAGGTTCCCCCGCAAAATAACCGTCCCGCCCTCCGGATGCAGCGGCGTATCCAACGCGCGAATCACGTCGCGGTTATGGCACGGCGCAGCGCTCACATTCTCCGCAACCGTTTTCCCGTTCACCGTGATGCATTCGCGATGCAACATCGGCAACAGCTCCCGCATCACCGCCGGCAGCCCGCCCGCGTAGAAAAAGTCCTCCATCAAATGCTGGCCGCTCGGCCGTACATTTACCAGAAACGGCGTCTTCCGCGAAATCACATCAAAATCGTCCAACACCAATCCCAGCCCCAACCGCCCCGCAATCGCCAGCAAATGCACCACCGCGTTCGTCGATCCGCCAATGGCCATATCGACCGCCATCGCATTCTCAAACGCCTGCCGCGTCATCACCCGCGATGGCCGCAAATCATTTTCGTCTGCGAGGCTCACCATTTCGACAGCCCGCTTGCCCGACTGCTCCGCCAGCTCCGCCCGCCGCGAATCCACCGCCGGAATCGCCGCGTTCCCGGGCAGCGTCATCCCCAGCGCCTCCGCCATCGACGCCATCGTCGACGCCGTTCCCATCACCGTGCAGTGCCCGGCGCTGCGCACCATGCAGCCCTCAATTTCCTGCAACTCCTCCTCGCCGATCTGCCCGATCCGGTGCAGATCGAAAATCTTCCGCCCATCGGTTCCCGTGCCAAACGGCGTATTTTTGTAGTTCCCCGAAAGCGTCGGCCCGCCTGTCACCACAATCGCCGGCACATCGGCCGAGGCCGCGCCCATCAGCATCGCCGGCGTCGTCTTATCGCACCCGCACAGCAGCACCACCGCGTCCACAGGGTTCGCCCGGATCGACTCCTCCACATCCATCGCCATCAGGTTGCGGAACAGCATCGTCGTCGGCTTCATGAACTGCTCGCCCAACGAAATCACCGGGAACTCCAGCGGAAATCCGCCCGCCTCCCACACGCCCCGCTTCACCGCCTCCGCCAGCGTTCGCAAGTGGGCGTTGCAGTTGTTCAACTCGCTATACGAGTTGCAAATGCCAATCACCGGCTTGCCGAAAAATGTCTCCCGGCTGAACCCCATCGAGCGCATATTCGCGCGCCGCGAAAAGTTGTAATATTCTTTGCCGTTGAACCAGTTGTAGCTGCGTAGCTTTGTGGGATCGATCTTGGACATAAACCGTTATTATATAACCCCCGAATCTGCGATCCTATATTTCATGTCCACCCGTCTCCGCTGGGGAATCCTGAGCTCCTCCAAATTCGCCCGGACCAAAGTCATCCCCGCGCTCCTGCGCGTCGAATCGCTCGAAGTCGCCGCCCTGGCCTCCCGCGACTTAACAACCGCAAAAGAGCACGCCGCCGCCTTCGGCATCCCAACGGCCTACGGCTCCTACGAAGAACTGCTCGCCGATCCAACCATCGACATCATCTACAACCCCCTCCCCAATCACCTCCACGTTCCCTGGTCCATCCGCGCCGCCCAAGCCGGCAAGCACGTCCTTTGCGAAAAACCACTGGCCATGAACGCCGCCGAAGTCGACGCGCTCATCGCCGCCCGCGATGCAGCCAACGTCGTCATCGGCGAAGCCTTCATGGTCGCCACACACCCGCAGTGGCTCTGGACCAAAGCCGCCATCGATGAAGGAACAATCGGGCAGCTCCGCGCCATCCAAGGTTTCTTCAGCTACACAAATACGGACCCCAATAACATCCGCAACCAAGCCGATATCGGCGGCGGCGCCATGATGGACATTGGCTGCTACCCCATCTTTACCTCGCGATTCATCATGGGCCGCAACCCCCTCCGCGTCTGCGCCCAAATCGAACGCGACCCGAATTTTCAGACCGACCGTCTCTCCTCCGTCATCCTCGATTACGGCGACGTCCACTGCCAGTTCACTTGTAGCACCCAAACCAACCCCTACCAGCGCATGCATTTCCATGGCACAAAAGGCCGCATCGAAATCGAGATCCCCTTCAACGCCCCGCCCGACACGCCCACGCAAGTCTTCATCGACAACGGCGTTGGCCCGCAAACGCAAACTTTCGAAATCTGCGATCAATACAGGATCGAAGGCGAAGCTTTCACCGCCGCCGTCCGCGGCGAGCGCCCCGTCCCGGTCTCCCTCGAATCCGCCAAAGGCAACATGCAAACCATTGACGCGGCTTTCCACTCGGCCCGCGAAAATCGCTGGGTTGCGCTATAGCCCCCGAATCCGAACCAGACTCTTATCAATCGATCGCAAATTCGGCACGCCCGCCAAGCCCATATTCAGCGCCAGTTCCGTATGCAGCAAATGGATCACCCGCTCCACGCCCGCCTGCCCGAAACTCGCCATCCCATACAAATACGGCCGCGCAATGCACACCGCCGTCGCCCCTAAAGCCAGGGCTTTCAAGATATCCGTACCGCGCCGGATCCCGCCGTCCATCAACACCGGAATGCGCCCATTAACCGCGCGCACCACTTCCGGCAATGCCTCAATTGTCCCGCCGACACTGTCCTGCTGCCTTGCCCCGTGATTGGAAACGATGCAAGCCTTCGCCCCATACTGCACGCACCGGTCGCCATCTTCGGCCGTCATAATGCCCTTCACAATCACCGGCAGCGACGTGACCGCGCATAGCTCCGCCAGCGTCTCCCATGTCGGCAGCGGCGATGCCTTCGATGGCAATATTCCCGCCTTCCAAGGCGTCTTGGCCACCGGCAATTTCCCCGCCGCGTCACGCTTCGGCAATCCCGTCTCGCACCACGAGCGCTCCAGCTTGTTGTGTATCTCCCGCTCCCGCTGAGACACATGCATGATGTCTACCGTGAAGCAGATTCCCTTGCAACCCTGCGCTTCAATTCTCCGCACAAATGACCGCGTTTGCGCCTTATTCGTCAAAATACCGCCGGTCGTCAACTGCCACCAGTTCTCCGCCGCCGTGCCCTCCTGCAGCGTCGCCTCAATGCCGCCATTCGTAATATGCAGCGTCTTCGACTTCCCCGCCGCCCGCGAAACTTCCAACTCGCCATTCGGGAAAAAGCAGTTCTTCCCGCCCGCCGGATCGAAGAGAATCGGATAGTCCAACTTCAGCCCCAACAGCGTCAGCGACGTATCGATCTTATGAGTATCGACTAACATGCGCGGCCGAATAATGATCTTCTTGAATCCCTCGCGGTTATCATGCAGCGCCTGTTCGTCCTCAGAACCGCCCTCCAGATAATCCCAAGCCACAGGGTCCAGTTTCTTCTTCGCCAGCGTCGCGAAGTCGAACACATTCACCGGGTCCATCACGCCCGCTTCTTGCGCTAATCCCGCGAACGGCGCAGCGCCGAATATCCCTGCCAGCCGTCGAAATGCCGCTCTCCGTTGTATCTGCATAGAGCGTGATTGCATCACAACTCGGGCGTCCGCCGCAACACCCGCAATATCCGCTTACTGCTAAGTGCAAGGTGAGAACATTGATTTGCCGAACGGCAATGAGCGGCTTGATCGCATCGAACGGATTCTCGAACGAGTGGCCGAGAGCCAAGAGGAATTGGATAGGCATCACCACCGGCCATGCCGCGTAACCCCTAGTCCAGAAAATGAAAATGCCGAACCGGCAGCGGCATCTCTGATTCAGCCCCGCCCCAACGGGCCGCCTGGAGACCGCTTGGAAAACGGAGATTCCCGCAGGGGCCTTCGAATTGCCGGGAGGTAGCGCTGGGCGAAGAGCGGCGATGGGCAACCGCTAAGTTCGCGCCCATTCGAAGGGGTTAATGATCGAGACGTCGAAAGTTTCGAACTCCTTTCCATTGCGGGTGGCGACGGTGAGGCGATGGACCCGGGCAGTGGCGGCGATTACCGCGTCTTCGTATAATTCGAGCGACCGGCCCGACAGGAGCCGCGCTCGTTCCCTGGCTATCCGCGCGTCAATTTCTCCACGCCGGCCGGCAACTCGCCGAACGTCGCGGCGGAAAAAAAGATATCGTCGTCCGGTACGGCGGCACCATGCGGTCGCGCCTTTTTCAGTTCCGATATGACGCTGGTATTGAGCCGGTTAGACGGTCAGTCGAATTCCGGAGGGTCACGATGTTTTTGCGATCCCCGCGGCGGGAGGAGTTCGTCCAAGTCAAAGCGCGGGTGGGGTTGGAGCAGGAGTTCCTTCAGCGTGGGACGGGACGCCGCGGAGAGAAGCTTCCACTGCCTGATCGGCACGATGACGGCTGTCTCGACGCCCCGGCGGGTGATTACCTGGGCACCTTCTTTCTCAGCCGTCTCGACGAGTTCGCTAAATCTTGCTTTTGCTTCCTGGAGTTGCCAAGTGGCCATGGGGACGGCTCCTGACCAGTTATAACACTAGTCAGTTACGGCGGCAATCGATGGAACGTACGTGCAAAGCGGGTCGGAGGCAAGCGGGTCCCCGGTGGCGCTGAAGGCGCGGGCGCGGGAGCCGCCGCAGAGGGCGCGAAATTCGCAGACGCCGCAGTGGCCTTCGAACTGGCTGGGGTCGTGGAGTTGTTCGAACAGCGGCGAATGCCGGTAGATTTCGGCGAGCTGGTCCTGGCGGATGTTGCCGGCGGTTAAGGGGAGGAACCCGGCGGGGCAGATGTCTCCCGTACAAGAGACAAAGACGATGCCGTGGCCGTCGCGGATGCCGAAAGCGCGTCCGGCGCCGCTGCGCTTGATCTGGTCGCCGTGGAGGCCGTCTTCGCGCATACGCTCGACAGCCACGCGGCGGTAGGAGGGAGCTTCGGTAGTGGCGACGGTGAAAGGGGCGACTTTCGAGGTCTCGTAGATCCAGGACATCAGGGTTTCGGCGGCTTCCGGCGAAAGAGCTTCGAGGACCTTGCCGCGGCCGACGGAGATGAGGAAGAACAGACTCCAGCGGGTGACGCCGAAGGGTTTAAGGATTTCGTAAATAGCGGGCATGTCATCGGCGGTTTCGCCGGCGCAGAGGGTGTTGACCTGGAGCGGGATGTTGAGCGCAGTGGCCCAGGCGATGGCTTGCATCGTGCGGGCGAAAGTGCCGGGAACGCCGCGGATGCCGTCGTGGCGTTCGGGGGTGGCGCCATCAAGGGAGAGTCCCAGCCCATCGACGCCGTGATCGATGAGTTTGACGAGGATTTCCCTCGTCAGTGCCGGAGTGGCGGCGGGGGTGATGGAGACGCCGATGTTGAGGCGGCGGGCTTCGGCGATGAGTTCGAAGAGATCGGGACGCAGGAGCGGATCGCCGCCGGTGAGAATGAGTTGCGGGTAAGGGTCGCCGAAGGCGGTGATTTGTTGGAGGAGTTGTTTACCTTCGATGGTGGAGAGTTCATTGGGGGCGGGTGTAGGCATGGCCTCGGCTCGGCAGTGGCGGCAGGCGAGGGCGCAGGCCTGGGTCATCTCCCAGTAGACGTTCATGGGCGATTGATCGTAGTTGCGGGGAGCGTGATGAGGAGGCATGTATTCCTATTTTCGCTTATAGGTGTTGGTGGCGAAATCGAAATCGAAGGCGGTGCGTTCGGGTTTGGCTGGGGCGGCGGTTTTGGGGATCCATTGGGCGAGTTCGGTTTTCAACGCCGCGTATTTCGGATCGGCGGCGAGATTCTTCCAATCCTGGAGATCGACGGACTCGTCGTAGAGCTCTTCGGTGCCGTCGCGATAGCGGATATAGCGCCAGCGATCCGTGCGGACGGCGTGGTTGCCCTGCATGAAATCGATGACGGCGGGCGGGCGCTGGGCGGCGGGATTTTCCAGAAGCGGGCGGAGGCTGAGACCTTCGAGCTCCTTGCGTTTGGGAAGGCCGCAGAGGTCGACGAGAGTGGGATAGATGTCGAGGAGGCTGACGGCTTGATTCCGCGGCTGGCCTGGTTGACGGGTTCCGGGACCGGCGATGATGAGAGGAACGTGGGTGGAGCGCTGCCAGAGAGTGGACTTGTGCCAATGCTCTTTTTCACCGAGGTGCCAGCCGTTATCGGACCAGAAAACGATGATGGTGTTTTTGGCGTGGGCGCTTTTTTCAAGGCCGTCGAGGAGGCGGCCGATCATGGCGTCGGCGAAGGTGGTGGCGGCGAGATAGGCGCGGACGGCTTCGCGCCACTTCCCTTCCCCGACGATCCGATTGTGCTCTTCGCGGCGGGCGGCGGCGAACTGTTGGCCGATTTTGGGCACGTCGTCGAGATCGCCCTCGGGTGTATAGGGGATCTTGACCTTCTCCAGCGGGTACATGTCGAAGTACTTTTGGGGGGCGTACATCGGGATGTGCGGATGCCAGAGGCCGACAGCGAGAAAGAAGGGTTTTTGCTGGTGTTTTGCGAGAAATTTCAGCCCGAAGTCGATGGCGCTCTGGTCTCCGTATTCGCGCTCTTCGGCGGGGATGACGCCCCAGTCGAACTCTCCCTGGAAATTATTCAGGCCGTTGAAGGGATGGCCATTCGGCGCGGGCACGCGTTTGTTCCAGGGATACCAATCGGCGCGGCGATACCAGGGATCGTCGAAGACCTGGAACTGGAAGGCGTCCCACTGATCGGGGGGATTGTTGCCGGAGGTGTGATGGAAGACTTTGCCGGCGCCGGCGACGTGGTAGCCGTTGGCTTTAAAGTGCATGGGGATGGTGACGGCATCGGGAAGATTGGGGCGCCAGAACTGGTCGTTGTTATACATGCCCGTGGTGGAGGGGCGGAGGCCGGTGAGGAGGGCGGTGCGGGAGGGATTGCACAGCGGCGAGGCGCAGTGGGCGTTGGCGAAGAGGACGCCGCGTTTGGCTAGGGCGTCGATGTTGGGAGTCTGGACACCGTTGTAGCCGCCGAGGCAGCCGACCCAATCGTTCATGTCGTCAACGGAGATGAAGAGGACGTTGGGTTTGGTTGCGGGGGCGGCGGCAGAGACGGAGGCGGCGAGGAATTGACGGCGAGTCATGTCGCCTAGGTTATCGCGAAACGTCAGCCAACCTCTTCGATCTCGAGTCCGGGGTTGAAGTTAATGTCGTCCCGTGTGCCCCCGCCAATGCGCGTTTGCCGCATCAAAGTTCTCAGACAAATGATCGTCTTTTTCGCCGTGACTACCCTTAGCGGTTGCTGACAACAAAGACGGCGACTTCGGCCATCAGGTTGGGGAACGATTTTACCTCGCGGGTGCCGGAGAGGAAATACCGGCGCTCAACCTGCCAGTTCTGCCGCGCGGCGAGGATTTCGAAATCGTCGACGGTGAGGAAGTGGATGTTGGGGGAGTCGTACCAGTCGTAAGGGAAGTTCTTGGTCTTGGGCGCTCGGCCGTGGAAGAGATGGGCGAGGCGGACCGAGAAGTGACCGAAATTGGGGAATGCCACGATGGCGCGGCGGCTGACTCGCAGAATGTCCTTCATCACTTGCAGCGGATAGCGGATTTCCTGGAGCGTTTGGCTAAGAAGGACATAATCGAAGGCTTTGTCGGGGTAATCGGCGAGGCAGGTTTCAATGTCGCCCTGATAAGCGGATACGCCTTTGGCAATGGCCTTCTGGAGTTTGGCGGGGCTGATTTCGACGCCGCGGGCGTCGACGTCTTTGTGCTCGGCAAGCCAGGCGAGGAGTTCGCCTTCGCCGCAGCCGAGGTCGAGGACGCAGGAGCCGGGCTCGACGATTTCGCTGATGAGGCCGTAGTCGCCGCGGCCGAATAACTCGTGGACCAATGGTCCGTTTACGCCTTTCATTTCTTACCCGCCTCCTTCATGGTGCGGGCGAGGAAGCCGCGGATGAGTTCGGTTTGCTCATCGACTTCGACAAGGAAAGCGTCGTGGCCGTATTTGGAAGTGAGTTCGATGTAGGCGACGTCCTGGTTGCGACGGCGAAGGGCGCTGACGATTTCCAGGGACTGATAGGACGGGTAGAGCCAGTCCGAAGTGAAGCTGATGATGAGGTAGCGGGTACGGCTTTTGGCAAGGACGGGGACAAGCGACTGCGCGCCGTGGCCCAAGTCGAACATGTCCATGGCCTTGGTGATGAAGAGATAGGAGTTGGCGTCGAAGCGGTCGACGAACTGCCTGCCGCGGTAGCGGAGATAGCTTGCGACTTCGAAAATTCCGTTTTCTTCGCGCTGGCGGCGACCGAACTTTTGGCGCATCGACTCATCGCTCATGTAAGTAATGT
>CAMDKT010000110.1 GCA_945900935.1 Candidatus Sulfopaludibacter sp. SbA3
ATTCGTTTATCCCCCGCTTCTTGGCGGCCAAAAACCAATCAGCCCAAACTCGGGTAGGCCGGACTATCGCGGGTCAGGATCGTCGGCACCGGGTTCAACCCGCTGGGAATGGTTGCGCTTATGGCGGAAGGTCGCCAAGGCCTTATAGACCTGGCGCCTGGCCCGGCTAATTCCCCCCAAGGGACGATGCTCCGGAAGGCAGCGCCAGGGGTTGAACGAGAGGTTATCCCCGAACTCACTGCGCGTGGGGGTATCGAATATCTGGCACGGAATGGTGAGCGTTGCCACCGGCAGGAAAGGCGAGATCGCCTCGTCCCACGTGATACCGGGATCCTCGATGGGCATCTTGTAAGGGTCTGTTTGAAACTGCACGGCAAAATCGAACATGGCCGTCCGCCTTTTCAAGTCCTCCGCCATTGCGTCTTTCAGATAATTATCCGAAGGATTGCGGGGTGCACTCGTGCGACCGGCATCCCGCGGGATTAACGTGTATTTTACAGCTCGTTTCCCTAGTAAATAGGGAGCCACGCTGAAATAGCGGATCGTCAACGGATTGTTGAAGTTTCTTAGTGAACTCCACAAGTTTCGCAGCACTCGGAGATGGGTTAAGAAGTACCAGCCAAGTTTCAGAAAGCCTCCGATGAGCCCCCTAATCAGGCCGTCGAATTCTTCCACATCCTTCGTGACAAAACGGCTGTCACTGATCATTACGAAGTCATGGGTAGTGGACGGATTTGCCTGCGTTAGAAGCTTATTTCCGGTCACTCCCATCAGCTTGATCGCCACACCCCGAATATCCGGTTTCTTATCTGGAGCCGCCGAATTATTTTGGTTTGAAAATCGCACCCACGCCGGATAGCTCCTGCTTTCACCGAATAGTCCAACACGCAAGTCGGCCGTGAGGTTTGGTAATATCGAGAATTCCCCGCGTATGCACCCGTGCATTTTGGGATGGGCATCGCGCAACATGCGTTTTCCAGCATAGTCGGCTTCCATTTTCTTGCGCAGTTCGTTAATCAAGCTGTCGATAAAAGCTTGTTCGTTAGGCGGCGGATACTCGGTATTCAGCTCTAAACTAGTATTCAATTCGGTGCCCCCTTGAGTGGCTACGTCGGGTCAATGATGCCCAAGCCAATCATGCGGAGACAAGTCATGCTCGGCACAAAGAAATAGTCCCCGCCCCGGGTCTCCACTAAGGTCGGAATCCGTCCGCAAAAATAGGGCGGCGTACTTGTTTTAGCGTCGCCTTCGATGATCATACGCCCATCGCCGCGACCGTTCACGTTGAATCCGTGATTCCCTAGCAAGGGATCCCGGTCGTTGCCCAACTTGAAATCATTCCCGTAGTTGAACCACTGCTGTTGAACGAATTCGAATTGACGGCTAAGGTCGGCATTCAGCACCATCATTATCACTCCATGGTCGCCATCGTCTCCGGCGCTATTTTCAACGCAGCCATAGGGAAGGCCGCGCCGGATAATTCGGCGGCGGTTGGCCAGTGCGCCAGGGGTGTCGAACGGCTTGTCCACGCCAAACTGTAGCGAACTGCGCGGATTAGCGCGGCGCGTGTGGGCACCGAATGGACACGTGGCTCCTTCCGCGTCGTCGAGGTAGTCGAACGCGACAAGCTGAAGTTGTAGTTCCTTGTAACGATCTTTGTCGGCGTCCGGCAAGGGGCCGCTTTGCGACTTCAGATATAACGCGCCCAATTCCGCGGCGAACCGATTGGCACTCTCTTCGGTGGGAAACGTGACAAGTGGAGCGCCATTGCGCCACCGTCCGCCGATCTTTGCGGCGAAACTCTCGGAACCGCCCGGATACTTCGCGCCCTCGGCATCCAGGAAGGAGTTGAAGGTTCCCACGTTCTGGTGCAGTTTCCGGTAAACCATATAGGTCCCGTTTCGCGAGAATAACGGCGGCCCCGGCGCTTCCGGATACTCAAACGACTCATCGGGATGGCCAAGCAGAAACTCGCCTGTCTCCAGCGGAGCCCAGCCGTCAATAGTTCGTGGATCACCGCCCGTCGGTTTGCCCCCCCCGATAACATGCCTAGGACTTTCGCCACATCCCTTGAAGAAGGTACTGCTGATTCCGTCACTGTAGCCGAAATGTTCTTTACCACCAGGAATCGCCACCGCGGGTTGGTATGGCAATAGAGTTCCGTTGGGTCCTCGATGACCTTCCAGTTGCCTGACTCCGCCATTGTCGGAAAGAATCTGGAGGATTTTCTGATAACTCTTCTCCAGAACGTGATCTTCCTTCCCATTGATCCCGATCATGATGTGGACGTTCTGAATGCGTTCGTCCCCGGCGTCGTTCCACATCGGATCCCAATACTTATAGTGATTTGGACCGGTGTCCCCAATTATGTCCCGCCGCGCTTTCATACCCATCGAAAATTCGTCAGGGAACCCGTGTAGCGTGTCCTCCGGAACATCCAACATCCGGAGCCCTTCGTATGTGAAGGCAATGTTCACCGCCACCGCCGGAATGTCCATCGGCGATTCATCGGACCAGGGAACGGAAGTCGTCACCAGAGGCGTAAGCTTCTTCACTAAGGAACGTCCCAACTTGCCATCATCAATGGCAAAAAATGCGTAACGCGCCAGGGGGAAGCCGTAGCGACCGTAAGCTTTGACAATATTTCCTTGAACATCCGCCAAATCCAGTGACGAGATCATTTCTTGCCGTCTCCTTTAATAGGTCCATTGACCACCACAGTCTCCAATTTGTAAGAGCCGGCCTGCCATGTCGGTCCGTCGAGGTTTTGCGGCTGCGCCCGCTTGACGAACTCGCGATAGGCCGCCTGTACCTCCTGCGGGCTCTTGTTCTGGTTTTCGAAGGCGAACTTGGAGAATTCCTGTTTTAGGTAGAGGCTCTTCAACTGAACGGCCAGAGGCTCATCTGTGGAACCGTTGAAGAAAAACGTCGTCGTCACCTGGCACTTCTTGATGTAGGCGATAAAGCGCGCACAGTCGAAATTACTCTCAAATCCGTAACAATGCCTCAGTAATTCCCGGATTTCGAGTTCGATTGCCTCCCACATGCCTTTCACGTACGTTTCCAGTTCCCCATAAAACTCAGCTGAGAAAACCAGATATTCCGATTGCAGATGCTCGCGTATGGCTGGCTTCCCCTGATAGACCACGTCGCTCAGTACATAGAAGCGGGAAAGGTAAGTGTTGGGAACCCTTGCCATCGGGCTTTCCTCACTCACTCGCACCTGCTGCAGCGCATACCGCAGGCAGGCGGCGTGCGATTGCCCCGCCAACCCTTCCGAACATTCTTCCGGAGTGCCGTGGCGTATTGGACAAAGTGTCGTTAAGGCGTAGGCATTTCCGCTTTTGTTTGCCATGCAGATCAGTCTCCTAGCGAACTGGTTTGAGAAATCTGATCCTATTCCCGGTTCAGCCTGCGCTCCACCGCTGAAGCCGAAAGGCTAACAATTGGATTGGGACCCATTTGGCTGAGATCGTGTTGCAGATCAAGGAGCAGCCGATTGTACTTTTGCGTAAACTCTTCGGGATCCGCGTTCTCGACGCAGGCGGAAAATTGCAGGAGGCCATCCCGTACTCTCTTCGCTGATTTCACATCGTTGGACGACGCCATCGGATAAGCATTGTAATAGTAGTCCGTCCATATCTGATTCGACGTAATATAGCGATGGAATGGCAGCATCGGCACGGATTTTGGATACTTGATATTGAGAATCCAAAACATATTCAGCCCCGTTGGAATGGCCGAGGAGAACGAGTCGACATACTGGTCCCAACTGCCATTGAAATTACTGAAAAACAACATGTACGTGTACTTGAGGTCTTCCTTGGGCTGATCGGACGCCAACCTTGGAAATTGCCTGGGGGTGACGAGCACCCAACGGGCATAGTGGATCAGTGACAGCGTCAACAAGCCTGTAACGGTAGACGTAAACCTGCCTGCAATCCAAAACGTGATTCGCGTCACCCATCTGGTATACCACCGCAGTGGGGTAATGACGTTCATCGCGTATGCTTTCCCTGCGATGTTTGACATGGAAGCCATTGTACTACACACATTCGGTAATAGTACCTTTTATTTTTGGGCCTAGGATGCGCCTTCCAAACACAAATCGGCGCGGAAGGGATACCTGCCGCGCCGTTGCATGGAAAGACCAAACTCGGTAACTACCGCTTGCGCCGGACCACCAGCCGCGTCTTCGTCCTCGGCGTAAGATCCGTACCGAAAGCCTCCGCCAATATCTCCGCCTGCTCGGCGTGGTGGCGCTTCAAGGACCCCGGCGCCGGACTGGCCGATTCCGCCCGCCCGATATACCGCAGCGACCGCCGCGCCGGATCCAGCATCGGTTGAATCTGGTCGCGCACAAACCGCCACGCGCCCATGTTCTGCGGCTCTTCCTGCACCCAGCAAACTTCCGCCGTCACCGGATACCGCATCAACACATCCTGCAATTCCGCCTTCGGGAACGGATAATACTGCTCCACCCGCACCAGCGCCACGTTATTCGCCGCCAGCTTTTCCCGCTGGTCCGCCAACTCGTAGTAAAGCTTCCCGCTCGTCAACAGCACCCGCCGGACCTGGTCGGCTTCCATCATATTGCCGTCGCCGATAATTTCCCGGAACCCGCCCGACGTTAAATCTGTCAGCGTCGACGTCGCCTTCGCATGACGCAACAGGCTCTTCGGCGTCATCACGATCAGCGGTTTCCGCATCCCGCGCCGGTCTTCTCCGCCATGCATCTGGCGCCGCAGTAAGTGGAAATACTGAGCCGGCGTCGTGGGATTCACCACCTGCATATTGTCTTCCGCGCACAGCGTCAGGAACCGCTCCAGCCGCGCCGAACTATGCTCCGGCCCTTGCCCCTCCTGCCCATGCGGCAGCAGCAACACCAGCCCGCTCGGTTGGCCCCACTTCGAATTCGAGCACGAAATAAACTGATCGATCATGATCTGGGCGCCGTTCACGAAATCGCCGAATTGCCCTTCCCACATCGTCAGGCTCAGCGGATCGGCCACCGAATAACCGAACTCAAATCCCATCACCGCGTACTCACTCAGGCAGGAATCGAAGACATCGAACTTCGCCTGATTCTGCGCCAAATGCTGCATCGGAATGTAGGGCTCGCCCGTCTCGGAATCGTAGAACACCAAATGCCGCTGGCTGAAGGTCCCGCGTCCGGAGTCCTGTCCCGACAAACGCACCGGCGTCCCTTCCAGCACCAAACTCCCAAACGCCATCGCCTCGGCCGCGGCCCAGTCCAACGTCCCGCCTTCCAGAATGTGCAACCGCGAATCCAGGAACTTCTTCAACTTCGGGTGAACGTGGAAATCTTCCGGAAAAGCTGTCGAACCGAATACCACCCGCTGCAACGTCGCCGCGTCCGCCGCCGTCTGCGGGATTCCCCGACGCACCGCCACCTCGTCCACCACCGCAAGCTCCTGATACTCGAGCTGCAACGCGTTCTGTTGCGAGCGCTCATGCGCATCGGACAAGCGTTGATTGATCGCCTTTTTAATCCGGTCCACCGCGTCCTGCGTCACGATCTTCTCGCGCACCAAACGGTCGGAATAGATGGTCGCCACGCTCGGATGCGCCTTGATCTTCCGGTACATGATCGGCTGTGTGTAACTGGGATCATCGGCTTCGTTGTGCCCATGACGCCGGTAGCAGATCATGTCGATCACTACGTCTTTCTTAAACCGCTGCCGAAACTCATACGTCACGCGCGCCACATGCACACACGCTTCCGGATCGTCGCTGTTCACATGGAAAACAGGCGCGTCCACGGCCCGCGCGATATCGGTCGCGTAAATCGAACTCCGGCTGTCGTCCGGCCGCGTCGTAAACCCAATCTGATTATTGATCACCAAATGAATCGTGCCGCCGGTGGTATACCCATCCAGTTGCGACATGTTCAACGTTTCCATCACCACGCCCTGGCCCGCGAACGCCGCGTCCCCGTGGATCAACAGCGGGATCACACGCTCCCGTTTCACATCGCCCAAACGGTCCTGCTTCGGCCGCACTATCCCCTCAACTACTGGATTCACGGCTTCCAAATGCGAAGGATTCGGCGCGAGGCTAACGACAATTTCTCGCGAACTCACCGTCCGGCGCACGCCCGTCGCGCCCAAGTGGTACTTCACATCGCCCGAGCCCTGCGTCGACCCCTCCATCGGATTCCCCTCGAACTCCGACATGATCTGTTCCGGCTTCTTCCCGATAATGTTCGTCAAAACATTCAGCCGTCCGCGATGCGCCATGCCGATGACAATTTCATGCACGGCCTCGTCCGCCGCCCGTTCGCAAATCTCATCCAGAATCGCAATCGCCGATTCGCCGCCCTCCAACCCGAACCGCTTCGTCCCCACAAACCGCGTCCCGAGAAAGGATTCAAATCCTTCCGCCTCGTGCAGCCGTTCCAAAATCCGCAGCCGGTCTGCCGTCGCCGTCGCTCCCGCGCTCGTTTCCATCCGCTGCTGCAGCCACGTCTTCTGCTCCGGCGACTGGATGTACATGTACTCCGCGCCAATCTTCCCGCAGTAGGTCTGCCGCAGTGTTTCCAAAATATCCCGCAGCGTCAGCACCATGTGCGCCGCGCCCTCGCCCACCGCCTGGCCCAGCGATCCCGTCACAAACTCGCGGTCCAAATCCCAAATCGTCAGCCCGTAATGCGCCGGGTCCAGTTCCGGATGATAGTTCGATTCCGCGCCCAACGGATCCAGATCCGCAATTAAATGCCCGCGCATCCGGTACGCATTGATCAGTTGCAGAATGCTCGATTCCTTGCTGATCTCCACCTGACGCATCGATGTCTGCCGGGGCGCCACGGCACGGTCGGCCTCCCATTTCACAGGCTTGTGCGGCATCCGCAGGTCGGTGAAAATGGAGTCGTAGAACTTATCGTCGCCCTGCAACAACCCCTGCAACTTCGCCAGGAAAATACCGCTCTCGGCGCCTTGAATTATCCGGTGATCGTAGGTGCACGTCACCGTCATCACCTTGCCGATTCCCAGCATCGCCCGCATCTCCGGCGCGACGCCCTGGTACTCCGCCGGAAAATCAATCGCCCCTGTCGCGATGATGCAGCCCTGTCCCGGCATCAGCCGCGGAATCGAACCCACCGTTCCAATCGTCCCCGGATTGGTCAACGACAGCGTCGTCCCCTGGAAATCCGGCAGCGTCAACTTGCCCTTCCGGCCCCGGTTGATCAAGTCATCGTACGCCTTCAAAAACTCGCTGAACTTGAACGACCCGGCATTCTTGATACTCGGCACCACCAGCGCTCGCCCGCCATCCCGCCCCGGCAAATCGATCGCCAATCCCAAATTAATGTGGTTCCGGACCACTTTGAACGCGCCGCCCGAGTTCTCCGTGTACGAAGCATTCAACGCCGGATTCGATTCCAGCGACTTCACAATCGCCCAGCCGATTAAATGCGTGTAAGAGATTTTGGAGAGCCCCAGCAGAGTCCGGTGCTGGTTGATGATCCGCCGGTTCTCGTCAATCACTTTCACCGGAATCGAACGCTGGCTCGTCGCCGTCGGTACTGACAGCGAGAGGATCATGTTCTCGGCAATCCGCGCCGCCGTCCCGCGCAGAGGGACGAGCTGCTCGTTCGAATCGACGTTTTTGGATTCCGCAGGAGCCGCCTGAACCGCGGTTTCCGGCTTCGTCATCTGCTGTGTTTGCGGCGGCGTCACGGTCGCCACTGGCGCGGCAATCGGCGGCTCCGCTACCGGGGCAGCCGCGACAGTGCCATTGGACGGCGCCTCCGCGGCAAACTCGCTCTGCCACGCTGGGTCCACAAACGAGTGGTTATGCTGATACTGCTGGTACAGTTCTTCTTCCAGCCAACTATTGACGTCAATCCTGGTGCTGTCCGACATGGGAATTTGGTGTTTTTGCGCCTTTTTTATCTTAACGTAGTATTTGGCTGGTCACCCAATCGGTGTGTATCGCCTCGGAAATAGGACACGCCGGTGCCCGCCCGTCCAGTACCGCGTTCACGAAATCATGGACGATCGGAAAGTGCAGATTCGCATGAGCCGGCAACTCTAAATCTCCCGTCGGCGTCCGCAACAGCGGCCCGTTCAACGGGTCAAGTTCCAGTGCCCCTTCCGTCCCCACAATCCGGCACTGGTCCCGCTCCACACGGCTGTGCCACCGCACATCCACCACTCCCCGCGCGCCGCCGCCAAACTCCACCATCACCGTCGCATTATCTTCAACCGCATACGTGTGCACCGCGTTCGACGCGAATCCGGTCGCTCGTACCGGTTTCCCAAACAGGAAATGCAGCAAATCAATCCGGTGCGAGGCGATATCGAACGATGGCCCGCCCCCCGCCAGCCGCGGGTCAATCAACCATCCCCGGAATCCATCCGCCGGGGCAAACCAGCTATGACAGTTCAACTCCGCCAGTACCGGCCGCCCAATCGCCCCGGCCGCAATCAACCGTTTCGCCTCAACCACCTTTGGATACAACCGCCGGTAATAGGCCACCGCGCAAACCAACGGGCTCGCCGCCGCTGCCGCCGCCATCTCGGACGCCTCGGAATAATTCATCGCCACCGGCTTCTCGCACAACACATGCTTCCCCGCCGCCAACGCCGCCAATACGGAACCGCGATGCAGCGCCACCGGCGTCGCCACATACAGCGCGTTCACCGATGGATCCGTCAGCCCCTCTTCCAGTGACCCATATCCCCGCACGCCGTACGCCGCCGCCTTCGCTGGATGCGATGTAACCACCGCCGCCAACCGCGACCGCGGCTCCGCCAAAATCGCCGGTATCACCCGCTTCGTCGCGATGTCGCCAACTCCCGCCACCAGCCAATGGATCATAAAAACAGATTAACCGTCTGACAACCCGGACACCGGTAATACTTCCAAATCAAAAATCGCCGCACCCGCGAACTCGCTACCAGCCAATCCGCGACATGACCCGCCCCGCATCGCACGCAGACATTCCGGGCCGCCGTCAGATCCAACTCTGCCTCCGTCCCAAAATAATACGCCCACCAGCAACGTCCGCCAGGGCACCCTCCCGGCGTTTCGACGGTTCAGGAACGACAGACCAGAAGACAGCACCTTCATTCCGCTCAGCGATTTCCCCTTCGCCCCAACAATCATCCCGGCCAGCGATAGATTCGGGCTGTCATCGTATTGGCGTCAGGCACCGACGCAAAAATGGCTCCATCCGGTTTCACCACCCTCCCTAACTCCTTCAGCATCAGCTCCAACTCCTCGAAATGTTTGAAGCTGTGATTGGCCACCACTACGTCGAACACCCCATCCCGAAAAGGCATTCTCGCCGCGTCCGCCCGCACAGCAGTTCGCGCATCGCCTTACTTCTCCGAGCCCCATTTCACATCCCGCGGATTTCCCGGATTCAATCTTCCCGCGCACGCATCTCCATCCCTCGGCTGGCACCACAACGATACTGATCGCAACGTCTTCCCCTCCCATCCCCGCCAACTCCGCCATAAACGCTTCAGTCGGCGTCCACTTTCCCCTTGCCTCCACCGCCACTCGTCGCAGCGACTGTTCCGCCCTGTCTTTCATCACATTCATCCCGATCCCCCCATGCCGCCGCGCCCAACGGAAACAGTGCCAGCGCGGGCAGCCACGTAGGCGGCGGGTCAATCTCCAACTGTCCATCACGTTCCATCGCCGGCAATGCAGCCCCACCCTCCCATCGGTCAAGAAACGAGTGCATCACCCTCTCGTCTTTGGAAACCGGCCGATCCTCCGTCTTGTTAACGACTTGCCGCGTTTCCAGCCGCAAATCAGCCACAGCGTACAGCTCCTTATATTTGCCTCGCCTCCCGTTAATCTCCCGCACCTCAAGTTGCAGCGTTCGATCCAGCACCCGCATTTGAAACGGCAGCCTCGTGCGCAACCGGTCCACCTCCAGCAACGCCATCACCGCGAATGCCAGCGCCACCGCCAACAAAAACCAATACACAACCAGTATCGGAAAGCTCCGCGTTTCTTCCGCTGCGTCCATGGCTACACATTCTATCCCTTCACTCCACCACCTGATACGAATAACCCCCCCGTCCCTTAACGCCCCCAACACGGCAAATGTGTTCTCAATGTGCGAATCCCCGGGCGCTCGGATTTTTAGGGTTCTTCGCTGTTTGGTGTGGGTAAGAGAGCCGGCTTAAGTTCGCCAGCGCCGAAGTAGCTGGTAGTGGCAAGAGCATTCGGCCCGCAAGACCGGTCGTGGAAATGGCGGGCGGTGGAAAGCGAGGAATACCAAGAGAAGGTTTTCGCTCTCTTCCCACCGCCCCTGGAAATCGGAAAAAGTCGCGATGTCCACGCTCCCACCGCGGCGACGGCGATATTGTCGTTTCCAACTTCAAACTCCAGGAAGCGAACCCGGCACTCCCTTCCGCCCTTCATCCATTCGAGATTCCTTCCTTGCCAACGGGTCCAAGAACCGAATGCCCTCATTGCGCACGCCCGTCCTTACCCACACCAAACAGCGAGGCGGCGTATTGATCCTAAACCCGGCGGTTCAACCGTGCGGCACCGGGCTCACGGCGACGATTCGAGCGTCCCAACTGCCGGTGAATAGGGTCATCAACACCCTGCGTGATAGAGTGGGGATTGCGTCGGTCCAGCGCAATCCCCACCCACATTCTCATCATGCACAACGTAATCATTATCGGCTCCGGCTGCGCCGGGAATACTGCCGCCATTTATACCGCTCGCGCTTCCTTGAGACCGCTCGTCATTGGCGGCCTCGAGCCCGGCGGGCAGCTATCGATTACCTCGGAAGTGGAGAATTTCCCCGGCTTTCCGGAGGGCGTCCTGGGCCCGCAACTGGTCGAGAACATGAAGTTGCAAGCGGAGAAGTTCGGCGCCGAATTTCGCCACGGCACAGTGGATGAGGCGATTCTCACGGAGCGTCCATTCCGCCTCAAAATTGACGGTGCTTGGGTTGAAACCCGTACGCTAATCGTCGCGTCCGGAGCTTCCGCCCGGTGGCTCGGACTCCCCAATGAACAGAAGTTGATCGGTAAGGGCGTCAGTTCCTGCGCCACCTGTGATGGCTTCTTCTACCGCGAAAAGGAGATCATGGTGGTCGGCGGTGGGGACTCCGCAATGGAGGAAGCTAATTTCCTCACTCGCTTCGGCAAAAGAGTCACTCTTGTCCACCGCCGCGACCAATTCCGCGCCTCCAAGATCATGCTCGATCGAGCGGTTGCCAACCCAAAGATCGACATGATTCTCAACACCGTTGTCGACGAAATCTATGACATCACCCAAGGCTCGGTCACCGGCGTTCGCCTCCGGAATCTTGTTTCCGGCGAGGTGTATGACCGCGCTGTCGACGGTTTTTTTGTTGCCATCGGACACATCCCCAACACGAAATTCCTCAACAACCAGATCACCCTCGACGAAGATGGGTATATCGTCTCTCAAGGCGGCGCACGCACGAACATCACTGGCGTCTTCCATGCGGGAGACGTCCAGGATCGCACTTATCGCCAGGCCATCACCGCCTCCGGCGCCGGCTGCATGGCCGCCATGGAGGCGGAGCGATTCCTCGAAGCCGAAGGCCACTGATTCGCGTCCGGAAATGGGTGCCACGCATTTTCTCATCGACCGATGTGCCTGGGAAGTAAGTTTGTTTGGGGGCGTCCGTTCTTGTTTGGTTTTGCTTGGTTAAGTAAAGGCGAATCGTCGACGCGCTGTGTGGTGCCCGTCATTTCCACAGCGCCCGGAGTCACGCTTGTTTTCTCGCTGCCCGGATGAGGCTGAATTACTTCCGCCGGGCGGTTTGCATGCGCAGAGCATATGTTGAGCCAGTTTCTGCCCTTTCGTCAGGTAATCGGCAGCTTTCGGCATGGCTGCAAAGACCTCCCACGAAGTAGCCAACTTCTAGCGGGACTTTACAAGTTATCCGCAGAGTGTTGGCTAAGCCTCGTCAATAGAATGACTTAGAGGGAGAGGCTGGTATGACCTAATGGACGGCTGGGAAGAAACGCTGGAGGTCGAGGAGCGAGAATAGCCGTAGCTGGATCTCGTTCATGCGGGTGAGGCAGGTGGCGGTAGGCGCCTTCCGTTGACCTTGACGGCGAGGGTAGACAATCAGGGTTT
>CAMDKT010000111.1 GCA_945900935.1 Candidatus Sulfopaludibacter sp. SbA3
ACGGTCTCGTCCCCAAAATGAACCGCGAAATCGACCGCCTCCAGCAAACCCTCGCCCGCGCCGAGCGCCGCATCAAGTTCATCCACGCCAATTTCCCCGACTTCGCCCCCGCCCGCCACAAACGAACCGAAGAAAAAGAAGAAGAAAACGTTGCAAACGAAGGACTTAACGAAACGGAACCCGAAAAAGACGAAAATGATCTACCCCCCATTTTCACATCCGAAAACGTCCCGGAAGTAATCGAAGCCTATAAAAGAGAGTTCCCCGGCCGCCGCATCGTCATCGTCCCCCACCAGAACGTGAGCTACGACGACAACATGCCCAAGGCGCCCAGAAGGGCGACCTGAAAATTGTCTCCGGCGGCACCAAAACCCCGGCGCTTTCTGCTCCCCCCAAAAAACATTCCTGGAAGAAAACGCTCCCCGGTCCCGTCCAGCTAAATGAGTTAACAAACATGGCATCCATCGGGCTAGCATTAACAGCGGGACCAATCGTATTGCCGCTGCCGCCAACTTTCCAGGAACTCTACGAAAAACACGCGACCGCTGTCTTCCGCACAGCCCTCCGTGTCACCGGTAACAACGCCGACGCCGAAGACGCCATGCAAACCGTCTTCCTCCGCATGATGAACCACTCCGGCGTCGAGATCACACAGTCGCCGGAACACTACTTAAGGCGCGCCGCCACCAATGCCGCCATCGACATCATTCGCAAGAAACAGTCGCAGCGCGAAACCCCGCTCGACCTTAGCCCCGAGCGGACTTCCCCCGCCAAGGACGCCTTGCTG
This sequence comes from Candidatus Sulfopaludibacter sp. SbA3, assembly GCA_945900935.1. Taxonomy (GTDB): domain Bacteria; phylum Acidobacteriota; class Terriglobia; order Bryobacterales; family Bryobacteraceae. Next base: position 788 of record CAMDKT010000111.1, read on the forward strand.
AAAGAATCCGTTCGCCGGGCCCTCGCCAAGCTCGACCCCGAAGACGCTCAACTCTTCACGCTCCGCAATCTGGATGGATACGCCTACGAAGAACTCGCCAAAATGTTCGGTATTGAACGCGGCACCGTCGCCAGTCGGCTCCACCGGATTCGCCAGGATTTGCTGGTCGCAATCAACCGTTGAAGGAAAGGAACCACCATGAATGAACATGAGCTCGATCAAATCTTGAAGAACATGGGCCAGGACGAACCGGACCAGGCCACCCTGGCCGCCGTGCGCGACCGCGTCTGGAACAACCTTTCCGCCGGACCCCTTTGCCTGCATATGCGGGATCAATTCGCCGCTTACCGCGCCGAGGCTCTGTCCGAATCCCAGCGGCTCCTGCTCGAAGACCATCTCACGCGCTGCCCCGCCTGCCGCCGCTCGTTTAACGGCGCTGATGCCGTCGTTATGATGCCCGCCAAACCCGCCTCGGTCCGGCGCTTCACCGTCCCGCGCTGGGCCATCGCCGCCGGCATCGCCGCCGCCGCCCTGTTCCTCGGCCGCAACGCCATCGATCAAGCCCTCGCTCCGGCAGGCCCCCGCGCCACCGTCGAATCCGCCAATGGCCCGCTCTACGCTCTCAACGCCGACGCGCTTGCCAATGGCGCCGAAATCTCCGACGGTGCCGTCGTCCGCACCGCCGCCGGCGCTCGCGCCCGCGTCCGCCTCGCCGATGGCTCCCTCATCGAAGTCAATGAACGCACCGAATTCTCCGTCAAAGCCGCCTGGAGCGGCGCTACCATTCTCCTCGAACGCGGCGACATTATCGTCCGCGCCGCCAAGCAGCGCAATGGCTACCTCAAGGTCGTCACCCGAGACTCCGAAGCCGCCGTCAAAGGCACAATCTTCACCGTCTCCGCTGGAACCGCCGGCTCTCTCGTCGGCGTCATTGAAGGCTCCGTCGCTGTCACCCAAACCGGTACCGAACGTCTCCTGAAACCCGGCGAACAGGCCGCCACCAGCCCCTCCCTCAGCAAAGTCTCCGTCCGCCAGGCCGTCTCCTGGAGCGACGAGAAAGACAAGCACTTCGCGCTGCTCACCGAACTCGCCGCCATCGAAAAACAACTGCCCCCGCAAGCAGCCCGTACCGCCTCGCGCCTCGTCTCCCTCCTTCCCCCGGACGTGCAGATTTACGGCGCCATTCCCAACCTCGGCCCAACCATGAACCATGCCGTCTCCCTCATCGAGGAGCGCTCCCATGACAACGCCGTTCTCCGCGAATGGTGGGCCTCCCCCTCCGCCGCCCACATGAAACAGCTCATTGACAAGGTGCGCGTCCTCTCCCCCATGTTCGGCGATGAACTGGCCTTCCTCCTCGCCAAGCCAAACATCCCCCTCCTGCTCGCCGAAGTCAAGACCGGGCAGGACGCCGCGCTTACCGCCGAACTGGCCAAGCTCCTCCCCGCCCCGGCCGCCTTTCGCATCGTCAATCGAATTCTCCTCATCAGCGATTCCATTGCCCACCTCGACACCCTCGCCGCCCAATTGGGCCAGGGCGCGGGCTCGCCCTTCGGACTCGAATTGAGCAAGCGATACGCCCGCGGCGTCTCCTGGATTCTCGCCGCCGACCTCACCGTCATTCCGCCCCAACCCGCCCGCGCCGAATTCGGAGCCGAGTTCGGAGCCGAAAAGGTCCGCTTCGTCTTCGCCGAACAACGCATGGTGCAGGGTATGGAGGAAAATGTGGCCACCGTCCTCTTCGCCGGCCCCCGCACAGGCATAGCCTCCTGGCTCGCCGCCCCAGGCTCCTCCGGCTCCGCCGAGTATGCCTCCGCCGACGCCCTCGCCGTCTTCTCCGCGGCCACCAAGAACCCCCGTCAAATCATGGAAGAACTTGCCAGCCTCGTGCCAGGCTTCGCCGATCACCTGCGAGAGATCCAAACCAAAACCGGCGTCAATCCCGTTAACGATATCGCCGCCGCCCTGGGCACTGACTTTACCCTTTCCCTCGAAACCGCTTCCATCCCGATACCCGGCGTCGTCGTCGCCATCGAGGTCTACCAGCCCGCGACGTTGAACTCCACCATCGCCCGCCTCGTCGAGGCCTACAATCTCGAAGCCGCCGCCGAACGCAAACTCACGCTCAAACAGGAGTCCATCGACGGCCGCGCCTGGCATTCCCTCTTTATGTCCGGCATCGGCGCGCATTGGACCTTCGACCGCGGCTACTGGATCCTCGCCATGGACCGCGCCATCGCCGTCCGCGCTCTGGCTACCCGAGCCGGCGGCTTCCCGCTCGTCCGCTCGGCACAATTCAAAGCGCAAATGCCCACCCTCGCCGGCGTCCAATCCTCCGGCTTCGCCTGGTTCAACCTCGGCCCCGCCGCCGACATGATCTCCTCCTTCGCGCCGTCTCCCCAATTCAAGAAGTTCCTCGCCATTCGCGAGCCTTCCTTGATCACTTTCACCGGAGAAACGGAACGAATCCAAGTCGCTTCTCGTACTCGCTTAACGAGCCTTATGCTGGACACAATGATGAACGCAGGATCCGCCCACAGGAAGCGGGGGCAATGAGCCCGGTCATCGAAGTCGACTCCCTTCGAGTAAAACTGGGGCGGCGGGAGATCCTGCAAGGGATCTCCTGCCGCCTCGGCGTTTCGGGAGCCGGAAAAGCCATCGGCCTGCTCGGCCCCAATGGCGCAGGAAAGTCGACGCTCATCCAGACCCTCCTCGGCTTCCATAAGCCCTTCGCCGGCCGCGCCCGCATCCTCGGTTTTGACTGCTATTCCCAGGCACGGGAAGTGAAGGCCCGTATCGGCTACATGCCGGAGAACGACTCCTTCATCGGCAACATGACCGCCGTCGCGTTCCTTCGCCTGATGGCCGAAATCTCCGGACTCCCCAAAGCCGCGGCCCTCGAAAAGGCCCATGAGGTCCTCTTCCACGTCGGCCTCGGCGAGTCCCGCTACCGCCAGATCGGCACCTATTCGCTCGGTATGAAACAGATGGCCAAGCTCGCCCAGGCCATTGTCCACGGCCCGGAACTCGTCATCCTCGACGAGCCCACCAACGGCCTCGACCCCGCCGCCCGCCTTCGCATGATCCAACTCATCAAGGAGATGAAGGAGCAGCACGGCATGAACGTCCTGCTGTGCTCCCATCTGCTCACCGACGTCGAGCAGGTCTGCGACGAAGTGGTCATTCTCAAGGACGGCAAAATTGTCCATCAAGCCGACCTGGAAGCCGAGCGAAAATCCAATCGCCGCTTCGTCCAACTCGACGTCATCGGCGACGACCGCAACCTGGCAAATGCGCTGCGCGAAGCCGGCGCCGAGGGCGTCTCCGAGACGCAAGGCCAGTGGCGAATCGTCCTGCCAGCCGATGTCGAAATCGGGTCGCTGTGGCGTCTGGCATCCCGTGAACGCCTCCAGATTCGTAAGCTGACCCACCGCAAGGACACATTGGAAGAGATATTCCTGAAGGCCGTCGGCCACATCCGCCAGACCCCCCGCGAAACCCCAACCGAGGTCCCCCATGGCCGTCTATAGGCGCGGTTATCAACGCTACACCGAAGGCCTCACCAGCCACGCCACCCGCATGATGGTCATGCCCCGCTTCACTTGGGAGGCCCTGCTCAGCCAGAAATTCGTCCTGATTCTCCTCGTCGTCTCCATGTTCTGGCCCCTGCTCTGCGCCGGGTATATCTACCTCGCCAACCATTCCGAACTCTGGCAGGGTCTCGGCGGCGGCTTCAAGAAGTACTTCAGCATTAACGGCGACTTCTTCGCCATTTTCATGAAGGCGCAATCGGTCTATGCCCTCATTCTGGCGTCCGTCGCCGGCCCTGGTCTCATCGCGCCGGACCTCGCCAACAACGCCCTCCCGCTCTACTTCTCCCGGCCCTTGACGCGTGGCGACTACATCCTCTCCCGGATGATCGTCCTGCTGGGGCTTCTGTCTCTGGTGACCATCGTCCCCGGCATGTTGCTCTTCGCCATGCAGGCCGGCATTGCCGGCGGCGACTGGTTCTGGAAACACTGGTATCTGGGCGCGGCCATCTTCGTCGGATTCACGCTCTATATCGTCACCGTCAGCCTGGTCGCCATGACCAGCTCGGCCTACGTAAAATGGCGCGTCGTCGCCGGGGCCCTCGTGCTGGCCTTCTTCTTCCTTCTCGCCGGCGCCGCGGAGATGGTCAACTCAGTGTTCCGCGTCGAATGGGCCTCAACCTTTAACCCCGGCTATGCGCTGGGCGCGGTCTGGGCGGAGATGCTGGATATCGAAATCCCGGATGACAAGCCGGGAGCCTTCGAATGCGCTGTTTTCCTGATCGCGCTTTCGGGCGGCCTTCTAGCCTTGCTGGCCCGCAAGCTCCGCGCCGTGGAGGTCGTAAAATGAGCGCCAACGAAATCGTTTTCGACAACGTCTCCAAGTTCTACGGCGACGTCCTCGGCGTCAACCGCGTCGACCTCCACATCCCGCCCGGCATCACCAGCCTCGTCGGACCCAACGGGTCGGGCAAGACCACGCTCATGAACCTCATGACCGGTCTCATCCATCCCAATTCCGGCGTCATCCACGTGCGCGGCCTGTCGCCCTATGCCCCCGAAAAGCTCATGAAGATCATGGGCTACGCCACCCAGTACGATGCCGGTCCGCGCGGCGCCACCGGCTTCGACTTTATCTTCACCGGGCTCCTGCTCCACGGCTTCTCAAAGGCCGAGGCCCAAAGCCGGACCTGGCAGGCCATTGAGCGCGTCGGCTTGACGGTCGCCGCCAAACGAAAGGTCGCCGGATATTCCAAAGGCATGCGCCAGCGCATCCGCCTCGCCCAGGCCATCGCTCATGACCCGTTGGTGCTCATCCTCGACGAGCCGCTCAACGGCCTCGACCCCCTCGTGCGCGCCGAAACCATCGCCCTGTTTCGCGACTATGGCGCCAACGGCCGTCACGTCGTCCTCTCCAGCCACGTGCTCCAGGAAGTGGACGTTTTCTCCGATCAGGTCATCCTGATTGCCAACGGAATGATCGTCGCCGAAGGTCAGATCAAGAGCGTTCGCGAGGAGATTCATGAGCATCCCAGCCAGTTCCTGCTGCACTGCAAAGACGCCTCGCGAGTGGCGTCGCTGCTCTTCGCCGAGGCCCATGTTTCCGAGATCAAGCTCGCCCCCGAAGGCGATGGACTGCTGGTGTTGACCAGGAACCGCGAGGCCTTTTCCGCCGCCCTGGAGCGCATCGCCCTCAGTGGCATTGACATTGACGGCGTCATCCCCACGGATGAAAACGTGGACGCCTTGTACGAGTACCTGATTGGAGGCGGACGATGAATCCGGGACAGCAGATTTGGATGATCGCGAAGCTCGAGCTGGGGCGCGTGTTCTTCTCGCGCCGCTCGTTCTGGGTCTACCTGCTGGCCATTTTCCCAACCGTCATTTTCCTGGGACACGCCCTCGATTTCAGCCTGAAAGCCAAGCAATGGGGCGGCGACCGGAAGACTTCCGCCGAAGCCTTGAACCAGGTCCAGACGGGAATGACCGACGAAAAGGTCCTGCAACTTTTAGGAAAACCAATCAACGACTCCATCCGAAAACGCCGCATCCGCCGGGACCAGGACCCGGCGGCTGAAAAGCAGCCCGAAGTCCGCCGCTTCATGATGTACTTTGACGGCAAACGCCGCGTCGATCTACGGTTCGAGGACGGCAAACTTGTCTCCCGCAACATGCGCCTGCTCATGAATTTTGAGGAGGACCGGAAGGTATACGCCGGCATGTTCCAGTTCTTCTATTTGCGGCTCGGCATCTTCTTTGGCTGTCTGGGAATCTTCATCAATCTGTTCCGCGGCGAGATGCTCGACCGGTCGCTCCACTTCTGGTTCCTGGCGCCAGTCAAGCGCGAAGTCCTCCTGCTCGGCAAGTACCTGGCAGGACTGATTGCGGCGGCCTTAATCTTCGGGACCGGAGCGCTGTTCAGCTTCCTGGCGATGGTGCTTCCGCAGGATGCAAGCGAAGTCCAAACGTTCTGGCAGACCATCGGGCTCGAACATGCCTTCTGGTACGTGGCCGCGGCCATGCTCGGCTGCGTGGGCTACGGGAGCATATTTCTGGCCGCGGGGCTGTTGTTGAAAAATCCGATAATCCCGGCTATTGTGATGCTGCTGTGGGAAGGGATCAACGGCTTCCTGCCCGGCGTCCTGCAGAAGCTGAGCGTGCTGCACTACTTGCAATCGCTGTGCCCGGTCCCGGCGCCGTTGCCGAACGATATGCCGGCGGTGATGAAGATGCTGCTGGCACCCGCCGCGCCGTCATCGGTGCCATTGGCGGTGCTGGGGCTGCTGGCCTTGACGGTTTTGGTACTCTTGGCCGCGATGCAGGCCGCGCGTCGGCTAGAAATCAACTATGGAACCGAGTGACCGCCAGAGGCCCCGCGCCCGCCACACCGCCGCCACGCCGCTAGCCCGCCTTTCGCAAAACCAAGGCCATTTTCTTCGCGAGAGGGCTGTAGGCATAGATCCAGGCACGATTCTCCGGCTAGATGAAACAATCGTCAAGAGTGGCTGCGAGAGCGTTGAGCCGCCACTTCTCGTGCGTGTCCCCGGCCGCGAGCGAGTTGTCGCAGCGCTACGAGTTTCGCGCCGCACAATACTGGCCGCTGATGAACGCCGATGAACGCGGATAACACGAGGCTTCTTATCGGCGTTGATCAGCGTTCATCAGCGGCCAGTCATGCTTGCCCGTGAACGGTCTTCGTCCAAACCAGGAACCGGGCGGCCGGGGATTAAGACGTCTTCGACATGTCATTCTTTCATCTAGCGCGCGGATGGCATCCCAGCTAATGTTTAAGCCTGCTCTACGAAGAAAACACGTCCGGTTATGCGAAAGTCTCGCCGGCTCTTCGGTGCCGCCACAGTCATCGGCACCGCCGGTGGCGGACGCGGCAGGCCGTCCAGGCTCGCCGCGCCTAACGGTCATTTTGTTATATTCAAGTTTCGATGAATCGACGCCAATTCTTACAGCAGTCCGCCCTCACCGCGACCCTCGCCAATGGGGCCAATGCCGCCCCCGCCAGCCGGGCGCGGGAGTGGAACCACTATGGCGGTGACGCCGGAGCTTCGCGCTACTCGGCTTGCGATCAGATCAAGCCCGGCAATGTGGCCAAGCTCAAAGTGGCCTGGGTCCACAAGACGGGCGACGCCAGCGCGCGGCCGGCAACGGTCATCGAGTGTACCCCAATCGTCGTCGACGGGGTGATGTATCTGACCACCGCGCGGAACAAGGTCCAAGCCGTCGAGGCGGGCACGGGCAAGCTCTTGTGGACGTTCGACGCTGGTGAAACAGCGGGTGCCGCGGCAGGCGCGCCATCGCGGCGGGCGCCGGGAATCAGCCGGGCCGTCACCTATTGGGAAGAAGGCGGCGACAAGCGAATTTTTCAGGCCTATCGGGACCAGTTGTGGGCGATTGACGCGAAGTCCGGCAAGCCGGTGGCCACGTTTGGCAAGGCCGGGGTAATCGACTTGAAAGAAGACTTCGACCACGATATGTCGAAGCTGACTTTCAAGCAAAGCAGCCCGGTGGTGGTCTTCAAAGACGTCGTCATCACCGGCGGCGGCGGCGGCGAAGGGCCATATCCAGAAGCGCCGGGCCACATCCGCGGCTTTGACGCCAAGACCGGCAAACGGCGCTGGATCTTTCACACCATTCCGAAACCGGGCGAGTTCGGGCACGAAACATGGTCCGGCGACTCCTGGAAGTACTCGGGCGGAACCAATAACTGGGCCGGAATGTCTGTCGACGAGAAGCGCGGGGTGGTCTACGCGGGCATCGGCTCGCCGAGCTTTGACTACTGGGCCGGCAACCGGCTTGGCGACAACTTGTACGGGAACTGCGTGGTCGCCCTCGATGCGCTGACCGGCAAAAAGAAGTGGCACTACCAGATCGTCCATCACGATATCTGGGACTACGACATGCCGGCCCAACCGGCGCTAATCACTATGAAAATGGGGGGCAAGACCATCGACGCGTTGGTTCAGCCGACCAAGCAGGCCTACCTGTTCTTTCTGGACCGCGATACCGGCAAACCGATCTATGGCGTGGAGGAGCGGCCGATTCCGGCGTCCAAGATGCCGGGGGAAGTTCTCTCCAAAACGCAGCCGCATCCGTTGAAGCCGCCGGCCATTTCGCGGCAGGGCTTTAAGGCCGAATGGATCACCGATATCAGTCCGGAGGCCCATGCGTTCGTGAAGGCGCAGGTGGATCAACTTGGATATGGAGAACTGTTTCACCCGGCTCCGATGGAGGGCGGGATCATTCATCCGGGATTCCGCGGCGGCGCTTTGTGGGGCGGATGCAGCTTCGACCCCAAGCGCAACCGGGTCTTCGTGAACTCCGATGAGACCACGAACGTGATCGCATTTAAAGATGCCGAACCGGGAATGAACGTGAAGTACGGACTCAGTAAGCGGATCGAGTTGCGCGATAATGAAGGGTACCCGGGCATCAAGCCGCCGTGGGGCTACATGACGGCCATCGACGCCGATAAGGGCGATTTTAAGTGGCGCGTCGTCAACGGCGAGTATCCGGAATTGAAGAAGCGGGGCATCCCGAAAACAGGGACGCATTCGCATGGCGGGAGCATCTGCACGGCGGGCGGGCTGGTCTTTATGGCCGGCACTTTCGACCAGATGATCCGCGCGTTTGACTCCGATTCGGGCAAGGTTTTGTGGGAGCATGAGTTGCCGGCAGGCGGGTTCGCGACGCCCATGACGTATGAGGCCAACGGGAAGCAGTATGTGGTTATCGCGGCCGCGGGCGGCAAGAGCGGGTCGAAGGCGAACGATGAATTTATTGCGTTTTCTCTGTAGTTTGGCGCTGCTGGCGGCGCAACCCAAGCTTCCCGGCGATCCGGTGACGCAGCCGATCGCTTATAGCCATAAGACGCATGTGTCGATGGGGATGAAGTGCGCCAACTGCCACACGATTCCAGGGGAGGGGTTCGCAGCCACTTTCCCGAAGGAGTCGATGTGCATGGGATGCCACACGTCGATCAAGAAGGAGAGCCCGGAGATTCAGAAACTGGCCGGATTCGCGGCCAGGAAGGAGCCGGTGCCGTGGGCGCGGGTGTATCGTGTGCCGGACATCGTCTGGTTCAATCACGCGGTGCATGTGAAGCAGACCGAGTGTTCCGCCTGCCACGGGGATGTCGGGCAGCGGACGGTGCTGTTCCAGGAGAAGTCGACGTCGATGGCGACGTGCATGGCGTGCCATGCGGCGACCGGCGCGCCCAACGGGTGCGACGTTTGCCATGCCAGCCAGTAGGGGCGCGCCCGAGGATGGCCCGCCCGCCGACAAATTAACTGGTCGTTGGCACAGGTTTTTAGAATTCGATGCTGCTGCGTTTGGCTTCGAGGGCGGAGGGGTTGAGGCCGGGGACTTTTTGGAGGTCTTCGATGGCCTTGAAGGGGCCGTTGGCTTCACGGTGTTTGACAATGGCCTTGGCTTGTTCGGGCTTCAGCGTTAAGGCTTCGGCGATGGCTTCGGCGGCGGCTTGATTGACGTTGACCGTGATGGGGGCGAACTGGGCGACAAGGTAATCGGAGACTTCGGCCCATTCTTCTTCTTCGCCCTTGGCGCCGCGCCGGATCATGTCTTCGATCACGTTGTTCCAGCCGTCGCGGGTTTCGCGGCGGCGGACGAAGTTGCCGAATCCGTGGCAGGCACCGCAGAGGCGCTGGGTGACGGCGCGGCCCGCGCCTTCGGGGAGTTGCTTGGCGTTGTCGGAGGCGGAGAGCGTGGCGGCAAGGGCCAGGGGCAAGAGGAATCGCATGCGGCTTCCTCTTCATTGTCGCTCAGGAGATAATGGAGGTTAGTGATGAGATTGACAGTCCTAGTTGCGGCGTTGCTGTTGGGGGCCTGCGGAAGAACGGCGGGCGAGCGGCCGATTGGGAAGAAGATCGAAATAGTGGTGCCGTTGGGGCTGCCGCCGCTGGCCGTTCCAGGGGACAATCCGGTGACGGCGGAAACGGTGGCGCTGGGGAAGAAGTTGTTTTTTGATCCGCGGCTCTCGGCGGACAATACCGTCTCCTGCGCCTCGTGCCATAGCCCGGAACATGGGTTTGGCGATGGGCGGAAGACGGCGTTGGGAGTGCGCCAGCAGACGGGGAACCGGAATGCGCCGACGGTGTTGAACGCGGCATACAGCCCGCGGCAGTTTTGGGATGGCCGGGCGGCGTCTTTGGAGGAGCAGGCGGCGGGTCCGATTGCGAATCCGATTGAAATGAATTTGCCGCATGGGGAATGTGTGGAGAAGTTGAAGGAGGACCCGGAGTATCGGGTGTTGTTTGCGAAAGCGTTTGGCGAAGGGGAGTTCGGCATGGAGCACGTTCAGCGGGCGATAGCGGCCTTTGAGCGGACGGTGATCAGCGGGAACTCGCCGTTTGACCGGTACTTTTATGGCGTGGACAAAACAGCGCTTTCGGCGGCGGCGGTGCGTGGCATGGCGATTTTCATGGACCGGAAGCGGGGGAATTGCGTGGCGTGCCATTTGGCGGGGGAGAAGACGGCGCTGTTTACCGATGGGCTGTTTCACAACGTGGGCGCGGGGTTGAACGCCGAGGGGGAGTTGACGGATTTAGGGCGGTTCGCCGAGACGAAGAGCGAGAGGGACAAGGGCGCGTTCAAGACGCCATCGTTGCGGAATGTGGCGCAAAGCGGGCCGTATATGCATGACGGGCGATTGAAGACGTTGCGGGAAGTGGTCGATTTTTACGCGGGAGGAGGGAGCTCGAATCCGTACCTGGATAAGGAGATCAAGCCGCTGGCGTTGACGGGTTTGGATCGGGAGGATCTGGTGGCGTTTTTGGAGTCGTTGACGGGGGAGTTGGCGCGTGTCCGGTAGTGTCGAGGAGTACCTTCGTTTGTCGGAGAAGCCGACGTGTGAATACCGGGACGGAGTGTTGTATCCCAAAGCCATGCCGGCCAAATTCCACAGTGAACTCGAATTCATGCTGGTGCTAATGCTCCGGAAACTGGGGCTCGAAGCGGTGCCAGAAGTGGCGGTTCTGCTCTGTTGTGAAATCCTTTCTCCGGAGGACCGCCTCGGCACGATGCTGGCAACGTGCGAGGAGTATCATGCGTGGGGCGTCCCGTACTGTTGGGTGATCGACCCGGTCATGCGGACGGCTTGGGAATACCATGCGGGCGCGGGGGAATACGCGGCCGCATGGATGAGCTGTTCTCGGCGATTGAGACGAAACGATAGCCGGTTGGCTCAGAATCCGGCGGGGTGTAGAATCAAGGCATGAGCACCACAGTTCTCATCCCGGTGGAGGAATTTCTTCGATTG